>NZ_JBEXCY010000056.1:0-44420 GCF_040605515.1 Dactylosporangium sp. NPDC005572
CCACCGCGTTCGCCGCGGCGGGCGCCTCGGTCGCGTACCTCATGCTGGCGGTCGCCGGCCCGATCCCGGTGCCCGGCGGCGGCACGGTGAGCCTGCCCGGCGGCGGCACGCTGCGGGCCGTGGTCGCCGGGCTCGTCCCGGGCGCGCCGCCCCAGCCGAGCGAGTGGCCGCGGGACGTGGACCGGCTCGACCGGACGGTCCGGCCGGTGGTCGAGGAGCTGCGGGTCTGGTACTGGCTCCGGGACGGGGAGTGCCGGGTCCTGGAGTACGCCCACGGGACCTTCTACGACGGACCCCCGGAGTGCGGGCCCGGCGTCATACCGTTCGACGCCCAGGCCCGGGCCGACTTCGACCGGGTGGAGGACGCCGTCAAGCGCTCCCGGATCCCGATCGAGCGCATCCGCACCAGCGCCGGCGTCATCTACGTCCAGGTGCCCGACTCGTCGTGGCAGTACAACTACGAGTACGCGTACTTCTACGCCACCGACACGCCGCCGCAGATGCGCTTCCCCGAGGAGCGGTGGACGCACATCACCGGCAAGTGGTGGTTCCACCGCGCCCACGACGACTGAGCATCAGGCCGGCGTGCGGTAGACGGCGAACGTGGTCTCGCGCCGCAGCCGGAAGCCGAGCTGGCGGTAGAGGCGGATCGCGTTGGTGTTGCTGGCCGCCGCGTGCAGCAGCACCTGGTCGCCGCGGGAGCGGATGTTGTGGGCGACGGCGCGCACCAGCCGGCCGGCCAGCCCTTGGCCGCGGTGCTCGGCGTCGGTGCAGACCGCGCTGATCTCGGTCCAGCCGGGCGGGTGCAGCCGCTCGCCCGCCATCGCCACGAGCCGGCCGTTGCGGCGGATCCCGAGGTACGTGCCGAGCTCGAACGTCCGCGGGCGCCACGGTCCGGGGTTGGTCCGCGCCACCAGCGCGGCCATCTCGTCGGCGTCCGCGGCGCCGAGCACGACCGCCTCCGGGTCGGGACGGGCGTCGATGCCGTCGTCGACCATCTGCACGCCCGTGCCCTTGGCCACCGGCTCCCAGTCGGGCGGCGGCGCGACCTCGGCCCCGGTGATCGGGAGCTCGACGCCGGGGCCGGCGAGGTCGGCGAGGTCGGCCCAGACCTGCTCGTCGCGGTCGTCGGGGAGACCGACGAAGACCGATATGTCGGGGTCATAGCGGCGGGCCGAGCCGTTGGCCTGCGCGAAGTGCGCGTGCGGGCCGGTCAGCGAGTACCAGGCGGGGTTGTCGAGCACGGCAGCCTCAAATGCTAGTTTTCCGATAGGGATTGACAACTTACCGCAGGGCTCCCTACTTTCCCAACAAGCCCCCAGAGGCATGGAGCCCTCGCATGATCGATCAAGCAGTCCTGAGCCCACCGGATTCACAGCTCGCCCATCGGCGCGTGACGCCGCGGCTGCGCCCCTGGCGCTGGTTCGTCAGCGCGGCCACGCTCGTGGTGCTCGCCCAGTTCGTCACCGGGATCTTCACCAACGAGCACTACGAGTGGCACAAGTTCGGTGCGTTCTTCACGCGCGAGTCGATCCTCGACGGCGTCGTCGTCACGCTCCAGGTCGTCGGCCTGAGCGCGCTCTTCGGGCTGCTGCTCGGCGTGGTCGTCGCGCTCGGGCGGCTGTCGAGCAACCCGCTGGTCGGCGCCATCGCGTGGGCCTACGTGTGGTTCTTCCGGGCGCTGCCGCTGCCGCTGCTGCTGATCATCACGTTCAACTTCTCGTACTTCTACCCGAGCCTCGGCGTCGGCATCCCCTGGGGCCCGGTGTTCGCCGAGGTCCAGACGAGCAGCCTCACGCCGCTGGCGATCGGCGTCATCGCGCTGAGCCTCAACGAGGCGGCGTACGCGGCCGAGGTCATCCGCGGCGGCATCCTGTCCGTCGAGCACGGGCAGATCGAGGCCGCCAACGCGCTCGGCCTGAGCAAGGCCCGGCAGCTGCGCCGCATCGTGCTGCCGCAGGCGCTGCGCTCGATCGTCCCGGCGTACGGCAACCAGCTCGTCGGCCTCGTAAAGGCCAGCTCGCTGGTCTACTACGTGTCGCTGCTCGACCTGTTCGGCGCGGTGTTCGTGCTGGAGTCGCGCCACCCCGAGTCGCTCGTGCCGATCCTCATCGTGGGCGCGACCTGGTACCTCATCATCACTGCGGCGCTGTCGACCGTGCAGTTCTACGTCGAGCGGTACTTCGCCCGCGGCTCGGTCCGCGCGCTGCCCCCGACGCCGGTCCAGCGGCTGCGACGCCTCACGGTCGAGTCGTGGGGCCGGCTGACCCGGAGGGGCTTCTGATGACGGCCGCGCTGGAGATCCGCAACGTCCACAAGTCCTTCGGCCTGCGCGAGGTGCTCAAGGGCGTCGACCTGACCGTCCGCCCCGGCGACGTCGTGGCCGTCCTCGGGCCGTCGGGGTCGGGCAAGTCGACCCTGCTGCGCACCGTCAACCACCTCGAGCGGCCCGACCTCGGCTACGTCGCCGTGCACGGCGAGCTGATCGGCGTCGAGGTCCGCGGCCAGCACCTGCACGAGCTGCCCGAACGGGCGGTGCGCCGGCAGCGGACCCGGATCGGCTTCGTCGCCCAGAGCTTCAACCTGTTCCCCAACCTCACCGCGCAGGACAACGTCGCCGAGCCGCTCGTCGCCCACAGGCGCCTGAGCCGGGACAGGGCCCGCGAGCGGGCGGTGGAGCTGCTGGCCCGGGTCGGCCTCGGCGACCGCGGCGACGCCTACCCGCGCCAGCTCTCCGGCGGCCAGCAGCAGCGCGTCGCGATCGCTCGCGCGCTGGCGCTCGAGCCGACCCTGCTGCTGTTCGACGAGCCGACCTCCGCCCTCGACCCGGAGCTCGTCGGCGAGGTGCTGTCGGTGATCCGCCGGCTCGCCGACAGCGGCACCACCCTCGTCATCGTCACCCACGAGATCGGCTTCGCCCGTGAGGTCGCCGACACCGTGGTCTTCATCGACGACGGCGTGATCGTCGAACACGGCCCGCCGTCCCAGGTGCTCGACCACCCGCAACAGGCCCGCACCCGGGAATTCCTCTCGAAAGTGCTCTGAACAACCAAGGAGATCCATGCGTACCGTCAGGACGTTCGCGGCCGCCGTCGTGCTCGTAGCGGGACTCGCCGCCTGCGGCAACGGCGACGAGGCACAAGCCGAGGCCAGCAACGGCACGGTGACCATCGGCGCCCAGGCCGACGGCATCGCCAAGCCGACCGAGCTCAAGGTCGAGCAGCAGCAGCGCATCGCCGACCTGCTGCCCGAAGCAGTCAAGAAGGACGGCAAGCTCACCATCGGCCTCGGCGCGCTGCCGACCGGCTTCCCGCCGCTCGCCTTCGTCGGCGACGACGACAAGACCGTCACCGGCGCGGAGCCCGACCTCGGCCGGCTCGTCGCCGCGGTGTTCGGCCTCACGCCCGAGTTCAACAACGACACCTGGGACAACCTGTTCGTCGGCATCGACTCCGGCAAGAACGAGGTCGGCTTCTCGAACATCACCGACACCGAGCAGCGCAAGGAGAAGTACGACTTCGCCTCGTACCGCCAGGACAACCTGGGCTTCGCGGTGAAGGCCGGCAACAGCTGGAACTTCGACAAGGACTACACGAAGCTCGCCGGCCTCAAGGTCGCCGTCGGCGCCGGCACCAACCAGGAGAAGATCCTGGTCGCCTGGCAGGAGAAGCTCAAGAGCGAGGGCAAGACGCTCGACATCAAGTACTTCGCCGACACGCCCAGCACCTTCAAGGCCATCGTCTCGGGGCAGATCGACGCGTACTTCGGGCCGAACCCGGGCATCGCGTTCCAGATCAGCAAGACCCAGGGCACCCCGGACGCGGTCCGCAACGCGGGCGTCTACTCCGGCGCCGGCGAGACCCTGCAGGGCCTCATCGCGGCCACCACGAAGAAGGACAACGGCCTGGTGAAGGCGCTGGCCGAGGCGATCAACTACCTCATCCAGAGCGGCGTCTACAAGCAGTGGCTGGCGGCGTACAACCTCGACACCGAGGCCGTGCAGACCTCCGAGGTCAACCCGCCGGGCCTGCCGAAGTCGAACAAGTAGCCGGGCGGCCGGCTCGACCCACGGGCCGAGCCGGCCACAGGCCGCGATCAGCAGAGCCTTCGCACGGACGCGCAGGACCAGCGGGACGATCGCCGCGGCGACCAGCGCGCCGCGCAACCCGACGCCGCCGCCCTATTCCGCGCGGCATCATGGAACGATGGCTGCTGCCGGGCCCGGTCCGCTGCACGGGCCGCAGACGCTCACGTCCGCGGTGCGACATGAGCTGGAGCGGTGTGGTTCGACGCTTCCGGTGTACCCCTGGATCGGCGCGGTGCAACCGCAGCGCACCGCCGTCGTCGGGGACGGCGAGCGGTACACCCGGGTGGTTCCGGCCGGCCGGCCGTGGCCGCCGGTCGAGGGGCAGTTCATCGTGCTGTGCCGGCACGGCGGGCAGGTCATGGCGGCGGGCGCGCCCCCGGACCTGGCCGCCGCCGTGGCGGTCGCCGTCGCCTGGCAGGCGGGGCCGCGGCTGACCGAGCTGGCCGCACGGTTCCCGTTCCTCGGATCGGTGGCCCTCGCGGCGGCCCGCGAGCGCGGCGACACGACCGAGCACGCCTGGCGGTCGTACCACGAGGACCACCTGCGCCGCCTCGACCCGCGCCTGCGGCCGTTCGTCGCGGCCGCATTCCACGAGCCGCGCCTGCGCGCGCTGCGCCCCTTCGCCAGCCACCTGCGGGTGTTCGGCTTCACCAGGCCCGCGCCGAGGCCCGCCGCCGCGGCCGAGCGCCAACCCGAGCCGATCGCCACGCCCGAGCCCACCGCCACGGCCGAGCCGATCGCCACGGCCGAACCCACCGCGACGCCCGAACCCAGCGCCACGGCCGAGCCGATCGCCATGGCCGAACCCACCGCCACGGCCGAGCCCACCGCCACGCCCGAGCCCAGCGCCGCGGCCCCACGCGAGCCCGGCGGCGGCGCCTGGCGACTGCCGTCCGTGACGCCGGTCGGCCACGGCCGGTACGAGGTGCGGGCCGCCTCCGGCGCGGTGCTCGGCGTCACCGACGCCCAGGGCAGCGTCGCGCTTGTCCTCGCGGCCCTCGCCGACGGCCCGCCGCGGCCGTAGTCACCCGCCGCCGTGGGAGACTGGGTGCAGGAGTACGCGAAGGGACGCGATGGGTCAGGGAGACGAACGCCGGCGCGACGCCGAACGGACCCGCCGGGAGATCCTCGACGTCGCGACGCGGGAGTTCGCCGACCGCGGGTATGACGGTGCTCGGGTGGACGAGATCGCCGAGCGGACCCGCACGACCAAGCGGATGATCTACTACTACTTCGGCGGCAAGCGGCAGCTGTACGTCGAGGTGCTGGAGCGCGCCTACGCCCGGATCCGCGCGGCCGAGCACCAACTGAACCTCGACCACCTGCCGCCGGCCGAGGCGATCCGCCGGCTCGCCGAGATCACGTTCGACCACCACGAGGCCAACCCGGACTTCATCCGGCTGGTCTGCATCGAGAACATCCACCGCGGCGAGCACATCGCGCAGCTGGACAGCCTGGCCGCGCTCAACAGCCCGGCGATCAAGCTGATCGAGCAGATCCTCAAGCGGGGCCGGGCCGAGGGCATGTTCCGCGACGACGTCGACGCGTTCGACGTGCACCTGGCGATCAGCGCGTACTGCTTCTTCCGCATCGCCAACCGGTACACCCTGACCGCCATCTTCGAGCGTGACCCGGTCGACCCGGCGCGGCGCGGCCACTACCGGCGGCTGCTCGGCGACATGATCGTCTCGCACCTGCTCGTCGGGGGCTCAGAGCAGTAGCTCCTGCCCGTCGCGGGCCACCTCGACCGGCGCCGGCCCGCCCGCGTACGGGTTGGTGTTGTTGAGGTGGCCGAACAGGAAGCGGACGCCGGGGTGGCGGCGCAGCGCCGGCAGTGCGCCCGCGATCGGCAGGTGGCCCATCTCGCGCGGGGTGCGGGTCAGCCCGGCCGCCAGGGCCGGCTCGTCGTCGGTGCTGAACGTGCCGTCGAGCAGCGCCGCGTCGGCTCCGGCGAGGAACGCGTCGAAGGTGTCCGTCCACGCCGGCAGGCAGGTGGCGTACACGAACGACCGGCCGGTCCGTTCGTCGGCGATCCGCAGCGCGGTGACCCAGGCGCCGGGCTCGTCGCGCGGCGCGTAGCGCGGCACCTTGGACCCGACGACCGACGCCCGCACCGTGAGGCCGCCGTCGAGCGCGAGCGGTTCGCCCACCCGCAGCTCGTGCGCCCGCACGTCGGTGTAGTGGCGCAGCATCGGGATGAACGGGAGCGCGGCGAGCACGGTGCCGGTGGCGTACAGGTCGAGGCGGGCCGCCTCGCGGAGGCCGAGCAGGCCGGCCGTGTGGTCGATTTCGGCGGTGGTGAGCAGCACGCCGCGGATCGGGGTGTCCCGCCGGCCCGGGCCGGGGTCGAGGTCGCCGGCCGACAGCAGCTGCAGGCGCAGGTCGGGCGAGGCGTTCACCAGGTACCACGCCGTGCCGTCCCCGGTGACCGCCACGCCGTCCTGGGTGCGGTGCGCCCCGCTGCGCCGGGCGGCGGCACAGCCGGTGCAGGCGCAGTTCCACTGGGGGATGCCGCCCCCGGCCGCGGAGCCGAGGACGCGCACCCTCACCGCGACCGCCGCGGGATCGCCGGCAGGCGGACGGCCGGGGCGGCCGCCACCCGGACGCGGTCGTGGTGGGGCGACAGGCGGCAGGCCGGGTCGGTGGCCGCGGGGTCGCCGGTGAGCTGGAACGCCTGGCAGCGGCAGCCGCCGAGGTCCTCCTCACGCAGCGCGCAGGTGCGGCACGGGTCGGCCATCCACGCGGTACCACGGAACGCGTTGAACAGCTCCGAGTGCTGCCAGGCACCCGCCAGGTCGGTGGTCCGGGCCGACGGGACCGGCAGGCCCAACCTTCCGGCGGCCAGGCAGGGCAGCAGGTCGCCGTTCGGCGCGACGACGAGCTGGCGGCTGCCCCAGCCGTTCATGCAGGGCTTGGGGCGCCCGGTGTGGTAGTCGGGCTCGACGTACACGATCTCGACCCGGTCGCCGTGGCGGCGGTGCACCTCGGCCGCGGCCAGCGCGGCCGCGTCGACCTGCTCGCGGGTCGGCATGAGGGCGGCGCGGTTGCGCAGGCCCCAGCCGTAGTACTGGGTGTGGGCGAGCTCCAGCCGGTCGGCGCCCAGCGACACGGCCAGCTCGGCGATCTCGGTGAGGCGGCCGGTGTTGCCGGCGTGCAGCACCACGTTGACGGTGAGCGGGATGCCCGCCGTGCGCACGAGCGCGGCGGCGGCGAGCTTGCGTACGTGGAACCGGCCGCCGGCCATGGCGTCGGCGGCGGCGGGCCCGGCGTCCTGGATGGACAGTTGGAGGTGGTCGAGGCCGGCGGCGAGCAGCGCGGCGAGGCGGGCGGCGGTGAGCGGGATGCCGCTGGTGACGAGGTTGGTGTACATCCCGAGGCCGCTCGCGTGGCCGATGAGGTCCGCCAGGTCGGGGCGCAGCAGCGGTTCGCCGCCGGACAGGTGCACCTGCAGCACCCCGGCGGCGCGGGCCTGGTCGAGGACGCCGGTCCACTCGGCGGTGGTGAGCTCGGCGCGGTACGCCGCCAGTTCGACCGGGTTCGAGCAGTACGCGCAGCGCAGCGGGCAGCGGTACGTGACCTCGGCGAGCAGGCCGGTGGGCCGGGGATGGCCGCCCGTCCAGGTGGTTGCCCCGGCGGCGCCGCCCGCCAGGGCGCCGCCGGGACGTTCGGAGCCCACCCGCGGCGCCGCGGCCAGCAGCCGGCGCTCCCGCAGGTCGGCGAGGAGGCGCTCGACGTCGGCCGGCTGGACGCCGTCGTAGTCGCGGGCCAGTCTGGCCACGATGCCGGCGAGGTCGCGCCGGCCGTCGCAGGCCCGCACCACGTCGGCGGCGACCGGGTCGAGCAGCAGGACGCCCTCGGGGTACAGCAGGGCGTCCTGGCTCCGGACGGGGTCGAAGGCGAGCCGGACGCCGCGGCGCAGCGCGGGCGGGGTCACCGGCGGGGTCACGCGGCCGCCGCCGCGTAGTCGACGGCGTCGAGCATCGCGCCGAGCACGTCGCACTTGAAGCGCAGCGCCGCGAGGGCGGACCGCTGCTGCTGTGCGGTCGTGCAGTGGGTGAGCACCAGGTCGAGGGTGTCGGCGCTGTCGCTGCGGGCCACCGGGATGCGGGTCTCGAAGTAGGCGAGGCCGTCGGGCTTGATCCAGTCGTAGTGCCGCTCCCAGGCCCGCAGGCGGTCGGTCATGAGGTCGGGCGAGAACAGCTCGGTGAGGGCCGCGGCCACGCTCTCCGTCCACGGCCGGGTCAGGCAGAAGTGCAGGTAGCCGTCGACGGCGAACCGCACGCCGCGCAGCACGTGCCGCTCGTCGACGACCTCGTCGCGGGACAGCCCGACCGCCTCGGCGAGGGCGAGCCAGTCGGCCAGTCCTCCGGTGCCTTCATTTGTACCGTCGTGGAAGGTCACCCGCGGCAGCCACGCGCGGCGGACCTCCGGCAGCGGGCAGTTCGCGACGACGGCGGCGTTCTTCTGGGCCAGGCAGCGCTGGTAGTACCAGCGGTTCGCCACCCAGGAGCGGATCTCGTCCGGGGTGCACCGCCCGGCGTGCAGCCGCAGGTGGAACGGGTGCCGGTCCCAGTAGTGCGCGCCGAGGCCCCGCAGGGCCTCGGCGAACGCGTCCCGGGTCAGCACGGTCAGCGGGACTGCCGGAACCACGGGTCACCCGCGCCGGAGTAGGCCGAGACCTCGGGCCGCGTCTCGAGGCACTCGACCCGGGGCGCGGTCCATGGACGGCGGGTGGCGGTGGCGGGGGTGGCGGTGCTCTGGTCGGTGCTGGACATGGTTGCTCCTCGGTCCGCTAGACGGTTTATCAGAGCCGCTGAATGGTCGAACCATAGTCCGCCGCGCATGCCCGCCACAAGCCCGATCCTTGTGCGTCGATCCGGCGCGGGCCTATATTGAGCCAGCTTCCTGCCGGTACTATCGGTCCGCCTGGTGGACCACGCGGATCGCCGACACCCCGTGAATGGAGAACCCCGGCATGCATTGGAAACGTCCCGCCCTGCTCGCTGGTCTCGTCGCCGCCGCGACGGCCGCGATCGGGCTCGTCGCCGTCCTGCCCAGTGCGGCGCAGAACCCCAAGGAGCACCGCACCGGCGCCCGCGAGCTGGGCAGCCCCGACTACGGGGTGTGCCGCGGCGTCGACGAGCGCTGCTACCACGACTGGGGCAACTTCGACCCGGCGAAGGGCTACCGGGTGCTGCTGTTCACCCGTACCGCCGGCCCGCGGCACGCCAACCTGGGCCCGGCGCTCGGCACCGGGCTGAACCCGGCCCTCGCCGCGAACAACGTGGTGCAGAACGGCGTGGTCGCGCTCGGGCAGAAGAACGGCTTCGCCGTCGACTGGACCGAGGACCTCGCCCAGGTGAGCAGCCCCAACCAGCTGTTCCGGTACAACGCGGTGATCTTCTTCAGCACCTCCCGCGACACGCTCGACGACGCGGCGCAGACCGCGCTGCGGCAGTACATCCGCGGCGGCGGCGGGTTCGTCGGCGTGCACAACGCCTTCGGCACCGAGTACAACTGGCCGTGGTATGAGGGTCTGCTCGGCGGCGCGAACTACTACGACCACGGCCCGGCCCAGCCCGGCACGGTCCGCGTCGTGGACCGCCGCGACGTCTCCACCGCCGGCCTGCCGGCGACGTGGCAGCTGCGCGACGAGTGGTACAACCTGGTCCCGGCCCCCACGAAGGTCCGGGTCCTGGCGACGGTCGACGAGGACACCCTGGCCGAGGGCGTCGAGGGTTCGATGGGCCACCCGGGCCACGGCGACGACCACCCGGTCACCTGGTGCCAGTACTACGACGGCGGCCGGGCCTGGCTGACCACGCTGGGCCACGACGGCCAGATCTTCGGCGACGGCACGACGTTCCCGGGCGCCCTGCAGTTCCAGCAGATGCTGGTGGGCGGCATCAGGTCCGCGGCGGGCGCCGCCCCGTTCTGCCGCTGACCCGGTCCCGCACAAGCCCCGCGGCCGCCACCCGGCCGCGGGGCGCTTCGCCGTGCCGATCAGGGCGCAGCGGCCCGCAGACATCGAAACATTCACACAAGTCCCGCGACTGCTGCGCAACCTCGCCGGCTTCGACCTCGACGGGGTCGAGCAGGCACTGTTCGGCCAGTTCATCAGCGGCGCCTACTACACCGCGGTCGCGCGGCTGTCGGGGCTGCCGGCGGGCGTCACGCTCGACGACGTGGCCGCCGGCACGCCCGACAACGCCCACCGCGGCCCGGCCGGCGCCCGAACCCTCACCCGGCCGGCGGGCGTTGCCGCAGCACCAGGAACAGCCCCGCCACCGTCGCCGCCATCCCGGCGACGCTCACCGGCGGGACCGGCTCGGACAGCAGCAGCCAGCCCCACAGCACGCCGAAGAGCGGCACCAGCAGGTTGACGTTGGCCGCGCGGGCCGGGCCCTCGGTCGCCACGAGGCGGTAGAACAGCAGGTACGCGACGGCGCTGCCGGCCAGGCCGAGCACCACGAGGCGCAGCACCAGGCCACCGGTCGGCTCGGCGCGGACCGGCAGCACCAGCAGCGCCGGGGCCAGCAGCAGGCACGCGGCCAGCTGCTGGCCCGCGGCGAGCGCCACGGGTGCCTCGCCCGGGAATCGGCGGGCCGCGTAGAAGCCGCCGTAGGCGAACACCGCCGCACCGGCCAGGCCGGCCGGCACGCCGAGCGCGCCGCCGTCGCCGAGGTGCAGGCCGCGGCTGGCCATCGCCACCGCCACGCCGGCGATCGCCAGCGCCAGGCCCGCCAGCTGGCCCGCCGTGGGGCGGCGACCGGCGAAGGCCAGCGCGAACAGCGGCGACGACGCGTTGAGCACCGCCGCCGTGCCGGCGTCGAGGCTGAGCATCGACAGCGAGATCAGGCTGAACGGCAGGGCCGCCGACAGGGCGCCGAGCACCAGGTAGGCCCGCCAGCGCCGCCACTGCGGGCGCTGACCGGCGGCCCGCGCCGCGAGCAGCAGCGCGGTGCCGCCGATGAGCGTCCGCACGACGGTGACCCCGACCGGCCCGGTCGCCGGCACGACGTCGCGCACCAGGACGTACGACAGGCCGAACAGCGCCCCGCAGGCGAACAGCCCCGCGAACCTCACAGCCCGAGGTACACGCGCCGCACCCGCACGTCGTGGCGCAGTTCCTCCGACGAGCCCGACATCGCGACCGTCCCGTTCTCCACGACCAGGCAGCGGTCGGTGGCCTCGAACGTCAGCTTCGCGTTCTGCTCCACCAGCAGCATGCTCAGCCCGTCGGCGCTGAGCCGCTGCAGGGCGGCCAGGATCTCCTCGACCAGCTTCGGCGACAGGCCCATCGACGGCTCGTCGAGCAGCAGCAGCTTCGGCTGCGACATGAGCGCGCGGCCGATCGCCAGCATCTGCTGCTGGCCGCCGGACAGCGCGCCGGCGAGCCGGGCCCGCATCTCCCCCAGCACCGGGAACAGCGTGAAGACCTCGTCGAGCTGCTGGCGGGTCGCGCTGTTCCACGGCCGGGCGTAGGCGCCCAGCAGCAGGTTCTTCTCGACCGAGAGCCCGGCGAACACGTGCCGGCCCTCGGGCACGTAGCCGATGCCGTGCCGGACCATGTCGCGGGCCTTCACCCGGGACAGGTCCTTGCCGTCGAGGCGCAGCGCGCCGACGGTGCGCGGGACGAGCCCGAGCACCGCCTTCAGCGTCGAGGTCTTGCCCGCGCCGTTGGCGCCGATGATGCCGAGGCACCCGCCGGCCGGCACGGCGAAGCTGACGGAGCGCACGGCGCAGACGCCGCCGTAGTGCACGGTGAGGTCCTCGACCTCCAGGGCCGGTTGCAGGGCCGGTTGCAGCGCCGGTGCGCTCATCGGCTCGCCTCCTCGATCGGGACCTCGGCGATGGTGTCGGACATCGAGTCGCCGAGGTACGCCTCGATGACCTGCGGCGCGGTGGCCACCTCGGCCGGCGTGCCGTCGGCGATGATCCGCCCGCTGGCCAGGACCGTGACCCGCTCGCACAGCGACATGACCAGGCCCATGTTGTGCTCGATGAGCACGACGGTGACCCCGCTGTCGCGGATGGAGCGCACGATCTCGCTGAGCTGGCGTACCTCCTCGCCGTTGAGCCCGGCGGCGGGCTCGTCGAGCAGCAGCAGCTTCGGCCGCTGCGCCATGGCCCGGGCGATCTCGACGCGCCGCTGGATGCCGTAGGGCAGCGCCCCGGGCAGGGCGTCGGCGAAGTCGGCCAGGCCGAAGCGGGCCAGCAGCCCGTCGCCGGCGCCGCGCAGCGCGCGGTCGCGCCGCCAGACGCCGACCGGCCACAGCAGGTACTGCCAGATCGAGCGGGTGCGGGTCTGGTCGAGCGCGACCAGGACGTTCTCCCGCACGCTGAGCGCGCCGAACAGCCGCAGGTTCTGGAACGTGCGGGCCATCCCGGCCTGGGCCAGCCGGTACGGGCTGGCGCCGGTCACCGTGCGCCCGTCGAACACGACCCGGCCCGTCGTGGCCTTGTACAGCCCGGTGACGACGTTGAACAGCGTCGTCTTGCCGGAGCCGTTGGGCCCGACGATGCCGCGGATCTCCCCGGCCCGCACCGACAGCGACACGTCGTCGAGCGCCCGCAGGCCCTTGAACTGCTTGCCGACCGCGACGATCTCCAGCAGCGGCCCGTCGCGCTGCGCCGCGTCGGCCGCCGGGTACGGCTCGAACGGCCGCAGCTCCTGCCGGGCCCCGCCGCCGCCGCGGGCGAAGCGCTCCCGCAGCCGCTTCGGCAGCCCGGCCAGGCCGGTCGGGGCGAACACGACGACCAGCACGACGACGCTGCCGTAGGCGACCTGCGCGTAGGTGGGGTAGTCGACGAGCAGTTCCCGCAGCAGCGACAGCATGACCGCGCCGGCGACGCAGCCGAGCAGGCTCTGCCGGCCGCCGATGATCACCATGGCGAGCAGCAGGAACATGTTGGCGATGCTGAACGTCTCGGGCGCCACATACCGCACGAGCCCCGCGTACAGCACACCCGCGGTGCCGCCGTAGACGCTGGCGAGCAGGAACGCGGTCATCCGGACCATCGGCACCTCGACGCCGACCGAGCCGGCGGCGAGCGGGTCGTCGCGCATGGCCCGCATCCGCCGGCCGAGCGGCGTGCGCACCACGAACAGCCCGAAGGCGAGCGCGATCGCGAACACGACGAGCTCGACGTAGTAGAAGAGGTACTCGCTGGAGAGGTCGACGCCGGGCAGTTCCGGCACCGGGATGGCGTTGATGCCCTCGGCGCCGCCGCTGAGCTCGGCGTTGGTGACCCAGTTGGTGAACGCGAGCGCCAGGCCCAGGGTCACGATGCCGAGGTAGTGCGACTGGACGCGCAGCGCCGGGGTACCGACGAACACTCCGGTGACGGCCGTGGCGACCAGGGCGAGCAGCGCCGCGCTCCAGAAGCCGAACCCGGCGTTGGTGGTCAGGATCGCCACCGTGTAGGCGCCGACGCCGAAGAACGCGACCTGGGCCAGGTTGACCTGCCCGGCGATGCCCATCGCCAGGCCGAGGCCGATGGCGAGCAGGGCGAAGATGAGCGTGACGTCGATGACGTGGATCGCGTAGGAGTCCACGCCGTAGGGCAGCATCCACAGCGCGGCCGCGACCACTGCGAGGATGGCGAGACGGCGTTTCATGCCCGGTTGACCGTCCTTTCGCCGAAGATGCCGGTGGGGCGGACCATGATGATGGCGGTGAAGATCAGGAAGGTGACGAGTTCGCTGTACCCCTGGAAGTGCCCGGCGGCGAACGCGTCGAGCACGCCGATGGCCAGGCCGCCGATGATCGCGCCGGGGATGTTGCCGAAGCCGCCGAGGATCGCGCCGGCGAAGCCCTTGATGCCCAGCGCGCCGCCCATCGTCGGGCTGACGTAGAGCAGCGGGCCGACCAGCCCGCCGGCCAGGGCGGCGAGGCCGGCGCCGATGACGAACGCGATCGAGTTGCTGCGCCCGACGTGGATGCCGACCGCGGTGGCGGCCTCGTGGTCCATCGCGACGGCCTGCATCGCGGTGCCGCGCTTGGTGCGGGACAGGAACAGCATCAGCAGTACCATGGCCGCCGCCGCGATGGCGAGGACGACCAGGTCGTAGGTGCGGATGCGCAGGCCGAACAGGTCGATCGGCGCGGCCGGCACCGGCGACGGGACGGCCCGGCCGGTGGCGCCCCAGATGATGATCGCGAGCGCGTCGAGCACGATGCCGAAGCCGATCGTGCCGATCAGCATCAGGTCGAAGTCCTTGTTCTCCAGCGGCCGCAGCACGAACTCGATGACGAAGCCGACGAGTCCGGTCACCACGATGGCCACGACCATGGCGAGCGCGAACGGCAGCTTGACGGACATGTAGAAGGTGGAGGCGACGTACGCGCCGAGCGTCACGACGTTGCCGTGCGCGAAGTTGACCAGGCCCATCGTGCGGTAGACGAGGGAGAATCCCATGGCGACGAGGGCGTAGACGGCACCGAGGCTCAGTCCGCCGATCAAGGTTTGCAACGTGACTTGCATGGCTCTCCCGATGCCGGAGCGGGGCGTCACCGCCGAACGACGGCGACGCCCCGGTTGGGTTGGGCAGGCTTGGACAGGCTCAGCCGGCGGCCTGCAGCTTGCCGTTGGTGATGACGCCGATGGAGGTGGCGAAGATGCCGACGCCGGTCTCGTCGTAGGCGAAGTCGCCGAGCAGGCCCTTGTACTTGGTCGCCCGGATCGCGTCGGCGAGCGCCTTGCCGGTCGCGACGTTGCTGGTCTTCAGCGCGGTGAGCACGATCTGGGTGCCGTCGTAGGCCTTGGCGCCGTGCAGTTCGGCCTCCTCGTTGTAGGCGGCCTTGTAGGCGGCGGCGAACTTCTTCGCGGCCTCGCTGACCTCGTTGCTGAGGTACGGCGAGCTGACGATCGTGCCCTCGGCCTTGGCGGCGCCGGCGGTGTCGAGGTACACCGGCGTACCCTGCGGCGCGGCGCCGGCGAACGGCACGGTGATGCCGAGGTCGCGGGCCTGCTTGACGATGAGGCCCGACTGGACCTCCTCGGCGCCGAGGAAGATCAGCTGCGGCGACTTCTGCCGGATCGTGGTGAGCGCGGCGCTGAAGTCCTTCTGGTCGGTGGTGACGACCTGGTCAGCGACGGGGGTGACGCCGCGGCTCGACAGGGCCTTGAGGAACGCGTCGTGCTCGCCCTTGCCGTACGAGCCGTTGTTCGTGATCATCGCGATCGACTTGATGCCCTTGGTGTCGACGATGTACTTGGCGAGCGTCTCGTCGTAGGTGGTGCTGGTCGGGCCGTTGAGGAACAGGAACGGGCTCTTGACCCCGACGAGGCCGGTGGACTGGCCCGACGTGATGTTCGGGATCTGCGCCTGCTGGAGGATCGGCGCCATCGCGATGGTGACCGCGCTCTCGGCGGTGCCGATCATCGCGATGTACCCCTCGCTGGCGATCTTGCGGGCCAGGTTGGTGCCGACGGTCGGGTCGCCCTGGTCGTCGAAGACGTCGAGCTGGATCTGCCGGCCGCTGATGCCGCCGGCCTTGTTCCACTCCTCGACGGCGAGCTTCGCGCCCTTGAGCTCCCAGGCGCCGAGCGAGCTGAGCTGGCCGCTCTGGGCGTCGACGAGGGCGAGCTTGATCGGGCCGTCGCTGCTCTTGGTCTCGGTCTGGTTTTCGCCGGGGGCGCTGCAGGCGGTGAGTGAAAGGGCCAGCAGGGCGGCGCCGGCCATGAGTCTGAAGCGAAGTGCGGACATGTGCGCATCACCTCGGAGGGGTTCGGAAGGAGCGTCCGGAAGGGGTGTTCACTCGAAGACACCGTGGTAGATGTCCTTGATGTTCCAGTGCCCAGGGGTCGGCACAGGCTCGTTGACCATCGCGACGTCCAGCACGGCCGGGCGGCGGCGACGGTGGGCGGTCAGGAGCGCGTCTCGAAGATCCTCGACGCGCTCGATGAGGTACCCGTCGGCGCCGCAGGCCCGGCCGTAGGCGGCGAAGTCGGGGCTGTAGGGGCGGCCGTCGGGGTCGGTGAAGGTGCAGCCGTACTCGCGGCCGTAGTTGGCGGCCTGGAGGTCGGCGATGGTGCCGTGGGCGCGGTTGTTCATGACCACGAACAGCACCGGCAGGCCGCGTTCGACGGCCATCGGCACGGCCGGCAGCTGCGCGCTCATGCCGCCGTCGCCGACGAGGGCGACGACGACCCGCTCGGGCAGTGCCAGCTGGACGCCGAGCGCGGCGGCCGGGCCGAAGCCCATGGTGGAGGCGCCGCCGGGGGTGATGAACCGGCCCTCGGGCGGCAGCGGGTAGCACTGCGCGACGCCGTTCTTGTTCCAGCCGACGTCGGTGACCAGGATCGTGTCGGGCGGCAGGGTCTCGCGCACGTCGAGCAGGATCCGCTCGGGCCGCAGCGGGAACTGCTCGCTGCGGCCGCGTTCGGTGCTGCCCTCGAACAGCGCGGTGCGGGCGGCGCGGATCTGGTCGCGCAGCGCCGGGCGGCGGACCGCCTGCGGGGCGGCCCGGCGCACGGCCTCGTCGACGGCGCGCACGGCGTGCGTGGCGTCGGCGACGATGCCGAGCTCGACCGGGTAGTTGCGGCCGATCTCGGCCGGGTCGATGTCGATCTGGATCAGCCGGGTCGGCGGCACCCGCCAGGTGTAGGCGGGGTTCCAGGAGCTGGCGTCGGTCTCGGCGAACCGGGTGCCGATCGCGAGGACGACGTCGGCCTCGAGGGCGTAGGTGTTGGTGACCTCGAGGCCCCAGAACCCGGTCATGCCCATGACGAGGGGGTGCTGGTCGGGCAGCGCGCCCTTGGCCATCAGCGAGTGCGCGACCGGGATGTCGAGGTGCTCGACGAGCGACAGCAGCGCCTTGCGCCCGTCGCCGGGGCCGAGGCCGCCGCCGAGGTACACCAGCGGCCGCTCGGCCCGGATGAGCAGCTCGGCGGCCCGCTCGGCGTCGGCGGCGGACAGCGCCGGCGTGGTGGTGGCCGCCGGCAGCGGGAACGCGGTGGCCCGGTCGGCCGGCAGCGGGCGGGAGAAGAGGTCCATCGGCACGTCGAGCAGCACGGTGCCGGGCCGGCCGGCGGTCGCGGTCCAGAACGCCCGCTCGGTGAAGCGGGGCAGGTCCTCGACGCGGTGCACGTGCCAGGCCCGCTTCACGAACGGCCGGTAGATCGCGGTCTGGTCGGCGTCGGCGTGGAGGTTGACCTCCTGGTGGGGGTGGCGGCCGTACATGTACGACGGCACGTCGCCGGCGATGGTGACCAGCGGCACCGAGTCGAGCGCGGCGGTGGCGACGCCGGTGACGGCGTTCATCATGCCGGGGCCGACGTGGACCAGCAGCACGCCGACCTTGCCGGAGGCGCGGGCGTAGCCGTCGGCGGCGTGCGCGGCGGCCTGCTCGTGCCGGGCGATGACGAACTCGATGCCGCTGCGGCCGATCGCGTCGAGCAGCGCGATGTTCGTGTGCCCGCAGGTGCCGAAGACGTACTCGACCCCGTACGCCTCCAGCTGCGCGACGAGCGCCTCGGCCGCGGTCTTGGTGTCACTCATCGCGACGGTTCCTCCAACGTGATCCAGGTCTTGCCCGGCAGCTTCCGGGCCTGCGCGAACGCGTCGCCGGCCCGCTCCAGCGGGAACCGGCCCCGCAGGATGCGCCCGGGGCGCAGCTCGGCGGCCCGGGCCACGGCGGCGGCGAAGTCGGCCGGGTGGTCGTAGATGAGGCAGCCGAGCAGGGTCAGCCGCCGCTGCACGACGGCGAACGTCGAGAGCCGGGCCGGCACGGCGCTCTGTCCGATGAGCACGATCCGGCCGTCGGGCCCGCACCGCTCGACCGCCGTCTCCAGCGCGACCGGGACGCCGGACGTCTCGAACACGACCGGGAAGTCCGCGCCGGGCGGCATGGCGGCGGCGCCGAGCTCGGCGGCGGTGGCGAGCCGGCCCTCGTGCGGGTCGACGACGAACGGGACCGCGCCGAGCGCCCGGGCGGCCAGGCAGACGAGCAGGCCCTGCGCCCCGGCGCCGACGACGAGGCAGCGCTCGCCGGCGGTGAGGCCGGCGCGGGACACCGCGGCGAGGGCGACGGCGAGCGGCTCGACGCAGACCAGGTCCTCGTCGGCGAGGCCGGGCGGGGCGGTCCAGGCGAACCGGGCCGGTACCGTGAGCCGCTCGCGCAGCGCGCCGGGCTCGTTGATGCCGAGGATGCGCCGATTGGGGCAGACCGCGGTCCGGCCGGCGGCGCAGGCGGGGCAGGTCAGGCACGGGAAGTTGGGCTCGACGGCGACCCGCTCGCCGAGCCGGCCGGGCGCGACGTTGCCGCCGACCCGCACGATGTCGCCGATCGCCTCGTGGCCCAGCGCCCAGGGCAGGCCGGGCACGGCGCGCTTGCCGTCGACGACGGCGAGGTCGGATCCGCACACGCCGACGGCGCGGACGGCGACCACGACGTCGTCGGGGCCGCATTCGGGCTCGGGCCAGTCGCCGGCGACCTCGACGGCGCCGGGCCCGGTGAGGACGGCGGCCCTCACGTGCGGGTGCCCCAGATCGACAGGCCGCGCAGCAGCAGGGTCTTCACGACGGTGTAGTCCTCGATCATGCAGGCGGGCGACTCGCGGCCGAAGCCGGAGTCCTTGACGCCGCCGAACGGCACGTGGTCGAGCCGGAAGTTCGACGAGCCGTTGACGACGAGCCCGCCGACCTCCAGCTCCCGCCAGGCGGTGACGATCCGCCCGATGTCGTGGGTGAACAGCCCGGCCTGCAGGCCGTAGCGGCTGCGGTTGCAGGCGGCCAGCACCGCGTCGAAGTCGTCGTAGGGCAGCACTGCGACGAGCGCGCCGAACACCTCGCGGGTCACCACGGACGCGTCCGCGGGCGGGTCGACGACGATCGTCGGGGCGACCGTGGCGCCGTCGCGGGTGCCGCCGAGCGCGATCCGGGCGCCGCCGGCGGCGGCCTCGGCGCTCCAGGCGACGACCCGTTCGGCGGCCTCGTCGTCGACCATCGAGCCGACGTCGGTGGCCGGGTCGAGCGGGTCGCCGACCCGCAGCGCCGCGACCTCCTTGCCGAACGCCGTGACGAACTCGTCGAAACGGGAGCGGTGGACGTACACCCGCTGCACCGAGATGCAGCTCTGCCCCGAGTTGGTGTAGCCGGTGCGCGCGCAGACGGTCGCCGCCTGCGCCACGTCCGCGTCCTCGCAGACGATCGTCGCCGCGTTGCCGCCGAGCTCCAGGACGAGCCGCTTGGCGCCGGCGGCCCGGGCCACGGCGGCGCCCGTCTCGGCGCTGCCGGTGAAGCTGATGACGCTGATCTCGGGCGCGGCGCACAGCGCGGCCCCGACGTCGCCGCCGCCGTGCAGCAGCTGCACCGCCTCGACCGGGGCGCCGGCCTCCAGCAGGAGGGCGACGACGGCGGCGGAGACGGCGGGCGCCTGCGGCGGCGCCTTCACGATCGTCGTGTTGCCCGCGGCGAAGGAGGCCCCGAGCTTGTGCGCGAGGAGGTTCGCCGGGGCGTTGAACGGCGTGATGGCGAGCGCGACGCCGGCCGGTGCGCGGTAGGTCAGCGCGGTGTTGCCGACGCCCCGGGCCCACCCGGCGACCGGCAGCAGGTCGCCGCCGATGCGGCGGGTCTCGGCGGCGCAGACGGCGAAGGTGTCGGCGACCCGGTCGAGCTCGCCGCGGCCGTCCTTGACCGGCTTGCCGAGCTCCAGGGCGATGAGCCGGGCGATCGCGTCGCGGTGGTGTGTCGCGAGCCCGGCGGCGCGTTCGAGGACCTCGGCGCGGGCGGCCGGGGCGAGCGCGGCCACAGTCCGGGCACCGGTGTGGGCGTATTGAACCGCACCGTGGACGATCTTGTCGTCGGCGACGGTGGCCCGGCTGACCGCCCGCCGGACGTGTGGACCGATCCGATCGGCCTGCCGGCCGTCCGTGCGCCACTGCCCTGCCAGCAATGCAGGGGCGGGCGCCGGTTCGTCCCCGGACGATTCGAGGATCGCGTTCAGCATGTTCGCTCTCCTGGAAGCCATACCGCTTGGCGGCACATCTGGACCGCTATGCGGACTGGGTGTAACGTACGGGCGGCTGACCGCCGCTGGCAAGAGTCCGAGTCGCAAAAGTTACGAGCGCGTGAAACCGAACGAGCGCGCGACAATCGGCGTCCAGAGGCAGTCACGAGGCACAGGGGTGATGGAGACACATGGTGAAGGCAGTGACGGAGCAGGCCGAGGCGGAGTCGCAGGGCGTCCGCAGTGTGCAGCGGGCGCTGGACATCCTCACGCTGCTCACGGAGGACCGGCCGCTGGTGTCGATCCGCGACATCGTCGAGGAGACCGGACTGGCCAAGACCACCGTCATCCGCCTGGTCCAGACGCTGGAGCAGTGCGGCCTGCTGTGGGGCACCGCGGCGGGCTACATGGCCGGCCCCGGGCTGTGGCGCTGGGCCCACCTGGCCCGCCGCAGCTGGGAGCTGCCGCCGGAGACCCAGCGGATGATGCGCGACCTGGCTGCCCGCCGCCGCGAGACGGTGAACGTCTACGTCGCCCGGGACATCTACCGGGTCTGCGTCGCCCAGCAGGAGAGCCCGCAGCCGCTGCGCCACGTCGTGCACATCGGCGACGAGCTGCCGCTGTGGGCGGGCGCGTCGGCCAAGGTGCTGCTGCGCAACGCCACGCCGGGCCGCCTGCTGCGCGTCGCCAAGAGCTCGCCGTACGGGGAGCCGCACACCAAGCGGCTGCAGGAGTGGATCGACGAGGCGGCGCACCAGGGGTACGCCTTCAGCCACGGCGAGCGCGAGGACGGCCTGTCCGCGGTCGCCGTGCCGATCTTCTCCCGCTCCGGCGGGGTCGTGGCCGCGCTGTCGCTCAGCGGGCCCACGCTGCGCTTCACCGACGAACGCATCACCGAGTTCGCCGCCGACCTCAAGGACGTCGCCCAGCGCATGTCGGAGCGCGGCTTCGACCACCCGCTGGGCAGCTCGCTCTGACCCTCCCTGCGAAGGGCCTCCCCGCGAAGGAGCACGCGCATGCACGAGCGACCGCTCGCCGGTATCCGAGTCCTCGACCTGACCAACGTCCTCGCCGGACCGTACTGCAGCTACCAGCTCATGCTGCTGGGTGCCGAGGTGGTCAAGGTCGAGGTGCCGGGGCGCGGTGACCTGGCGCGCCAGCTGGGGTCCGACCCGGACCTCAACCGGCGCGGCATCGGCGCGTCGTTCCTGGCCCAGAACGCCGGCAAGAAGTCCGTCGAGCTGGACCTCAAGGAGGCGGCGGACCGCGCGGTCTTCGAGGAGCTGGTCGGCGCGGCCGACGTGCTGCTGGAGAACTTCCGGGCCGGTGTGCTGGCCCGGCTCGGCTACGACTGGCCGCGGCTGCAGGCGCTCAACCCGGCGCTCATCGCGTGCTCCATCACCGGCTTCGGCCAGACCGGGCCGATGAGCCAGGCGCCGGCCTACGACCAGATCATCCAGGGCCTGTCCGGGATGATGAGTGTGACCGGTACCCAGGACACCGCGCCGCTGCGGGTCGGCTTCCCGGTCTGCGACTCGATCGGCGGGCTCGCCGCCGCCCTCGCGATCACCGCCGCCGTGGCCGCCCGGCACCGCACCGGCGCCGGCTGCCACCTCGACGTGTCGATGCTCGAGGCGTCGATCTCCGCGATGGGCTGGACCGTGTCCAACTACCTCGTGGCCGGCGTCCCGCCTGAGCCGACCGGCGACCAGAACGCGACCGCGGCCCCCTCCGGCACGTTCGACGCCGCCGACGGTCCGCTGAACATCGCGGCCAACCGGCAGGAGCAGTTCGAGTCGCTGTGCCGGCTCGTCGGCCGCGCCGACCTGATGAGCGACGTCCGGTTCGCCGAGCGCGAGGGCCGCAAGGCGCACCGCGAGGCGCTCAATGACGAGCTGAACCAGGCCCTGCGGTCGCGCCCGGCCGCCGAGTGGGAGCGGCTGCTCACCGCGGCCGGCGTGCCCGCGGCCCGGATCCTGACCGTGCCGCAGGCGGTCGAGCTGGAGCAGCTGCACCATCGTGGCTTCATCCAGGAGCTGCCGTTCCCCGACGGATCCGGGCGGCCCCTGCGGGTGGTGAGCAGCGGGGTGCTGTTCGACGGCGCGCCGCTCACCCCCGGGGACCCGCCGCCGTTGCTCGGTCAGCACAACACCTCCGTCCCCGAGCTGCTCGCGTCCTGGCGCGCGGCTCGCCTCGTCTCGGAAGGGGCGGCTGAATGACCGACGACACTCGCCAGCGGGTCGCGGACTGGTGGGCCACGTCCGTCTCACGGATCGAGCCCGGGGTCATCGAGCTGCGCGGGCGGCCGATCCAGGAACTGCTCGGCAACGCCTCGCTCACCGACGCGATCTGGCTGATGCTGCACGGCACCCTGCCCACCCCGCGGCAGGCGGAGCTGCTCGACGCGGCCCTCGTCGGCTCGGTCGACCACGGCCCGCACGCCCCGTCGATCGCCGTCGCCCGGATGTCGGCGACCTGCGGTATCGGGCTGAACAACGCGATCGCCAACGGCGTCAACGTGATGGGCGACGTGCACGGCGGCGCCGGGCAGCAGTGCGTGGAGCTGTACACCGAGATCCGCGACCTGGCCGCGGCGGGCACCGCCCTCGACGAGGCGACCCGCGTGGTGGTCGGGCGGTGGCGGGCCCGCAGCAAGTACCTGCCCGGGTTCGGCCACCGCTTCCACCCGCGTGACCCGCGCCGCGACCCGCTCGTCGGGCTCGTCGAGCGGGCGGTCGCCGACGGTGTCGTCGCCGGCGACTTCCTGGCCGCCGGGCTCGCCGTCGAGGCGGCGATCGCCCCGGTGCCGATGAACATCGATGGTGCCACCGCCATCATCTACGGCGAGCTCGGGTTCCCGGCCCCGCTGGCCCGCGGCCTGTTCGTGGTCGCCCGCAGCGTCGGCATCCTGGCCCACGCCTGGGAGGAGATGCAGGGCGGCCGGCGGATCAAGGGTCCGATCCCGCCGGACATCCGCCCCACCTACCGGCCCTGAGCCCCGGCGACCGCCGGGGCGTCGAGGTAGTCGCGGCTCGCGCTGAGCGCCCGGCGGGCGTGCTCCTTGGCGCCCACCTGGGCGACCAGCGTGGCCCGCGGGATCTCCAGCGTGTAGGGCAGCCCGGGCGGCAGCGCGTCGAGGATGCCGTGCACGTCGATGCCGCCCTCGCCGGGGAACAGCCGCTCGAACCGGGCGGTGTGGATGAGCCCCTCGTTCGTCGGCGGCACGCCGGCCGGCGCGTCGCACACGTGCACGAAGTGGAACCAGTGCGCGGGCAGCTGGCGCAGGTCGGCGATGCTCGACCCGGACCGGGCGAAGTGCAGCAGGTCGATCAGGATCCCCGCGTTGGGCTGGTCCGCGGCGCGCAGGACCCGCACCGCCTCGCGCAGGTCGGGCGTCTCTGTCCAGGACGGGAACTCCAGGTCGACGGTCAGCCCGTACGGGCGGGCCAGCTCGCACAGCTCGGCGTACCGGTCGATCTTGCGGGCCCGGTCGGGGTCGGGCAGCTGAGTGATGACGTGCCGCGCGCCGAGCTCGGCGCCGGCCTCCAGGAACTGCCGGTAGTCGCGGGGTGTCCGGTCCGGGCTGATCCGGGCCAGCTCGATGTCGAGGACCTCGACGCCGGTGGCGGCGAGGCGGGCCTTGGTGCTGCGCATCAGCGCCGGGTCGGTGGCCAGGGGGTAGTGCGGCTCCTGCGGCGTGACCCGGGTCAGCCGCACGCCGACGTACCGGTAGCCGGCGTCGGCGGCGGCCTCGACGAGCTCGGGCGGTGACAGGCTCAGCGCGGTGAGGTGGGCGAGGGAGTAGTCGTGCCGTTCGGCGCCGCGGTTGACCCGGGTGACCCGGCGCCGCTCGCGGTGCGCGGCCATCCGCACCGGCACGCCGTTGGGGTCGCCGTAGCCCGTGTACGCGCCGGTGCGCTGCACGACGGCGAAGAAGACCCGGGAGCCGAGCAGCTCGGTGTAGAAGTGCAGGTACTCGCCGCGCTCGTCGCGGTCGTAGAGGATCGAGTGCTCACGCAGCGTGTCGAGCAGGTCGGGGCCGAGGTCGAGGCGGGCGCCGAGGTCCGCGTAGTAGTTCTCCGGGATCCGCAGTACCGCGGCGCCGAGCGCCCGCATGGCCCGCGCACAGGCGATGATGTCGCCGGTGCCGAACGCGATGTGCTGCGGGCTGGGGACGGCCGGCGCCCAGTCGCCGCGGCGCAGCGGCGCGGTGTTCAGCGCGATGCGGACCCGGCGGGCGGCGTCGGTGACGACGCGGGAGCGGATCAGGCCGAAGGGGGCGGCGACCTCGGCCGTCTCGTCGGCGTGCAGGCCGAGCACGGTGCGGTAGAAGACGGCGGCCTCGTCGTAGTCGTCGAGCGACTCGGTGAGCGACACGTGGTCGGTGCCGGTGACGAGCCCGTCGTCGCGGACGGACACCCCGGTGGGCACGAAGTCGTCGAGCCAGTTCGGCTCCACCAGGAAGACGGCGGTGCCGTCGGGGGCGGCCACCGAGGTCAGCTCGGCCTCCCCCGGCGCGTACAGGCGGGGCAGCACGGGCGCGAGCAGCGTCTCGGCCCGCTGCGCCGCCCGGGCCGGGTCGGCGCTCTCGATGCCCAGCGCGCAGATCGCGGCGGTGCCGGGGGCGACCGTCCGCTGCGCGCCGGCGTTCAGCAGGACCCGGGCCGTGCCGTGCTGCCACAGCTCGACCGGTTTGGAGCGGTGCTGGGCGGCGTGGACGAAGCCGAGCGCGTTCAGGGTAGCGGCGACCGCCGGCCCGGAGACGTCGTCGACGGCGAGCTCGGTGAACGCGTGCCCGCCGAGCCGGGGCGCCTGCGGCAGGCCGGACAGGCGCAGCCGCTCCCGCACGGCCGGCGGGCCGCCGGTCGCCACCGCCTCCTGCAGTGCCAGCAGCGACCGCATGCCGTCGATGGCGGCGTAGCGGGGCTCGGCCTGGCGGTACACGTCGTTGAACACCTCGAGCGACAGCGGACCGGTGTAGCCGGTGCTCAGCACGTGCCCGGCCAGTCCGGCCAGGTCGAACGAGCCCATGCCGGGGAAGAGCCGGTGGTGGCGGCTCCACTCGACGACGTCCATGGTGAGCCGGGGCGCGTCGGCCAGCTGGAGGTGGAAGATCCGGTCGCCGGGCACCACCCGCAGCGCGGCCGGGTCCTCGCCGCGGGACAGCACGTGGAAGCTGTCCACGCACAGGCCGAGGGCGGAGTGGCCGGCCTTGCGCACGATCCGCCAGGCGTGGGCGTGGGTGTCGACGAACCGGCCCCACGCGAGGGCCTCGTAGGCGACGCGGATGCCGCGCCGCTCGGCCCGGTCGGCGAGCGCCGAGAGCTGCTCGGCGGCGAGGTCGTCGTCGTCGACCGCGTCGGGCGAGACGGTCGAGGTGACCAGCAGGGTGGCGGCGCCGAGCTGCTCCAGCACGTCGAGGACCCGCTCGGCCCGGCGCAGGTTGGCCGCGAACACATCGGGCGGGACCGCCTCGACGTCGCGGAACGGCTGGTAGACGTCGATGGTCAGGCCGCGGCGCGCGCACTCCTGGCGGACCCGGGCCGGCGACCAGGGCGAGGCGACGAGGTCGTGCTCGAACAGCTCCACGCCCTGGAACCGGGCCGCGGCGGCGGCCGCCAGCTTGTCCTCGAGCGTGCCGGACAGGCAGACGGTGGCGATGCAGAAGCGGGGTTGATCGGGGGTGTCGGTGGAACCCATGCGGGCGCCCCTTCTGAACGTACTAGATAGTTACTTATACCCGCACCGGCGCGGCGGCGGAAGGCTCGTTTCTCAGGCCAGCCGCTGGACCAGGTAGGTCACGGCGAGGACGTAGCCGATCGGGCCGGCGCCGGCGATCACGGCGTCGGCGACGCCGGAGATGTACGAGTGGTGCCGGAACTCCTCCCGGCGGTGGATGTTCGTCAGGTGGACCTCGACGGTCGGCAGGGCGACGGCGGCGACCGCGTCGCGCAGCGACACCGACGTGTGGGCCAGCCCGCCGGGGTTGACGATCACGCCGGCGCACGTGGTGCGGGCCGCGTGCAGGGTGTCGATGAGGACGCCCTCGTGGTTGCTCTGCACCGCCTGCACGCCGATGCCGTGCTCGGCGGCGGCCTTGGCGACGAGGTCCTCGATCTCGCCGAGCGTGGTGGTGCCGTAGCGCTCGGGCTCCCGGACCCCGAGCAGGTTCAGGTTGGGCCCGTTGAGCAGGAGCAGCTGATGGCGCGGCGGCACGAGCGGCAGCATACCTCGCCGCCCGTGCGCGCCGGCCGTCGTTCAGCGCACCGTCAGTACACCTCGATCTTCCCCGTCGGCCGCGGGCTGAAGCAGTCGTTGAAGAAGTACTCGCCGCGATGCTGGAACGTGTATGTCGCGGACTGGCCCGGCTCCAGGCGGAAGTCGAACAGTCCCTCGAAGAACTGGGTGGCGCCGTGCACGTTGACGTTGTCCGCCGGGTTCACGAACGTCACCGTGGTGCCGACCGGGACCCGCAGGTGCGTGGGTGCCATGGCGTTGACCGCGGTCGACTCGACGGCGCCGACCTGGCCGGTCGTGGCGTTGTACGTGCGGGCGAGCACGACCTTGTTGCCGACCGTGCTGCCCTCGACCGGCCCGCCGGACACCGGGCGGCGCACCACCGGCGGGGCCGGCGCCGGCGCGGGCGGCACGTCGCCGCCGAGCTTGAACGCCCACAGGAAGTCGCCGCGCGGCGCGGAGTCGCCGTACGGGATGCCGGTGCCGCCGGCGTACACGGCGAGGTACTGCTCCCCGTCGACCTCGTACATGATCGGGCTGCTGCTGATCGCGGCACCGCACTGGAACCGCCACAGCTCGCGGCCGTTCTCGGCGTCGAGGCACAGCAGGTTGCCGTCGGGCTGGCCGATGAACGCCAGGTTCGCGGCCGTGGTGAGGATGCCGTTGCCGTGCGCGAGGGAATACGGCATGCGCCGCTTCCACCGCACCTTGTTCGTGCTCACGTCGACCGCGACCACGCCGCCGGTCTGGTACTCCCCCGGCGGGCGCAGGCCGTTGCTCGACTCGGTGAGCGAGTGCGCGGCCGCGACATAGCCGAACCCGGTGTACACCAGCCCGGTGCTGTGGCTGAAGGACTGGGCGTTCCAGCAGGCGCCGCCGCCGTGGCCGGGGATCGACAGCACCGGGACGTCCCAGTGCGGGTCGTAGAGGCTGCCCTGCACGTAGTTCGGCACGGCGCGGTTCGGGTCACCCGGGACCGACGTGCCGAGCGGCTGGTCGACGACCTTGTGCTCGGTCCACGGGCCCTGGCGCGGGAACGGCTGGGTCGGCCACGTCTTCTGCCGCTCGTCCTGCGGTACCGGGACCTCGTCGATGCCGAGCGGCGCCGAGCCGTCGGTGCGGTCGAGGATGAAGTACATGCCGGACTTGCTGCCGTAGACGACGACCTTGCGCATCCGCCCGCGGATCCGCACGTCGGCCAGCACCGGGGCCATGGAGTTGTCCATGTCCCAGATGCCGTGGTGGACGGACTGGAAGTGCCAGCGGTACTTCCCCGTCTTGAGCTCCATCGCGACGATCGAGCTGGAGAACAGGTTCGTGCCGCCGCGCTGGGAGCCGTCCTGCGACGAGCGGCTGCCCCGCGCGTTGCCGAACGTCCAGTAGACGAGGCCGAGCTCCGGGTCGAGGGCCGGGTGCAGCCACGGGGTGGCGCCGCCGGTCTGCCAGGAGGTGCCCTCCCAGGTGTCGTTGCCGAGCTCGCCGGGGCCGGGGGCGCCCCAGAAGTGCCAGACGAGCTCGCCGTCGGCGGCGTTGACCGCGAGGGCGGCACCGCGGTCGCCGTCGTGGGTGCCGACGTGCAGCAGGCCGTCGTGGTAGGTGACGGCGACCTTCTCCATGTTGCCGTACTCGCTGATCTGCCGCTCCCAGACGACCGCGCCGGTCTGCTGGTCGAGCGCGATGAGCCAGTTGCCGCGGCCGTGGGTGAAGACCTTGCCCTGCCCGACGGCGACGCCGCGGCGGGTGAGCGTGCCGCGGGTCTGGCGGTAGACCCACTTGGTGACGCCGGTCGCGCCGTCGACGGCGTGGACGTTGCCGAGGGCCGACTCGATGTAGAGCACGCCGTCGACGGCGACGGCGGTGCTCTGGTTGGTGCCGGTCGTCAGGCCGCCCTCGATGCGGTTGACCCACGCCGCGCCGAGCCGGCGCAGGTTGCCGCGGTGGATGCGGTTGAGCGCGGAGTAGTTCTGGTTGCCGTAGTTGCCGCCGACCTTGGGAAAGTCCCGGGCCGGTGGCGAGGTGCAGCCGGCCGGGACGTGGCTCGCCCCGGCCTCGGTGGTGGTGGCCACCTGGGCCAGCGCCGAACCCATCGCGGTCGCCGCCGCACCCTTGAGCACCTGCCGGCGGGTTTGCTGATGCTTCAACCTTGCTCCCCTCTTGGAGCTCGGGCCGGGTCGCGCGGCGGGCTGCGACCGCCCGGCACGTTCATGATCTTTCGGTCCACCAGGCGGACCAATTGGTCCACAACCAGGCGAGCATGAATATATGGCGGCCGGCGGGGTTTGTCCACGCGACATCGGGCTCGGTTCGGTCGGATCGGTCTTCCGCGACGGCCGGCGGTGTTCGCTCAGCGGGGCTGCGGGACCGGCCTGCAGACCGTCTTCCGGTTCGTGTCACCGGCCCGGCATGATGGTGGCGTGGTTCGATGGCTCTGGGGCGCGCGGCCGTTCTCCGTCCGCTCGCGGCTGACCGTGGACGCCGCCGTCACCGCGCTCGACGCCGACCGGGCGACGGCGCTCACGGCGATCGGGCTGTCGAGCCGCGGCGCTGGACTCTGGCACGTCACCGGCTGGGTGAGCGAGGACGGCGGGGCGTTGACCTCCCGCCGCCTGGGCCGCCAGAACCTGTTCCGCCCGCAGCTGCGGGCACGGTTCACCCCGCGGGCGGACGGCTGCGAGCTCACCGGCTCGTTCGCCGTCCCGCCACCGCTCCAGGCGTTCGCGGCGGCCTGGGTGCTCGGATTCGTCGTGCTGTTCGCGGTGCACGGCGCGTTCCCGGCTGGGCTCGCTGCCGGGCTCGCCGTGGGCGCGCTGTGGCTCGCCGCGTTCTCGCTGATGGCACGGCTCGGGCGGGGCGACGAGGAGCACCTGCGCCGGTGGGTCGAGCTCAGGCTTTCCCGGCGCTGACCCTTTCGATACGTCAATACGTCATACCGCGGAGCGAGAGGCGGATGCTACCGGGGATGGACGCGCCGCGGCCCGCGGGTGCCTAGGGTCGTGGCCATGAAGAAGACCCTGATCGTGATCGGCACGGTGTTCGGTCTGTATCTCATCGTGCGGGCGATCGCCGAGCCGTTCGTCATCGACTTCGACGACCCCGCGACGTATAGCAAGGACTGGGGAGGCCCGAGCCTGGCGGGGGTGCTACTGGTGCATTGCGGCCCGGGCGTGCTGTCGGCGGTCCTGATCGGCTGGGCGCTGGCCAGGCGTCGCCGCACCATGGCGTCCTCCGCCTAGGCTCGGTGGGGCACGCGACGGACGGGAGCGGCTGAGGTGACCGGGACGACTATGGCCGGGGTCATGGCCGAGCTGGCCGCGCTGGAGGACCCGAAGGCACGCGCGGTGAACGAGCGGCACGGTGACGACCACGGTGTGAACCTCGGCAGTCTGCGTGCGGTCGCGAAGCGGCTCAAGACGCAGCAGGAGCTCGCGCGGGAGCTGTGGCGGACCGACGACACCGCGGCGAAGCTGCTGGCGATCCTGATCTGCCGCCCGAAGGCGTTCGAGCGTGACGAGCTCTACGTGATGCTGCGCGAGGCGCGTACCCCCAAGGTGCACGACTGGCTGGTGAGCTATGTGGTGAAGCAGCACCCGCAGGCCGAGGCGCTGCGGGTGGCCTGGCTCGCCGACGCGGATCCGGTGGTCGCGAGCGCCGGCTGGGCGCTGACCACCGAGCGCGTGGCGAAGAGGCCCGAGAGCCTCGACCTCGCGGGGCTGCTCGACGTCATCGAGGCGGAGATGCGCGACGCCCCGGATCGCCTGCAGTGGGCGATGAACCACTGCCTGGCGCAGATCGGGATCGAGCACGCCGCGCTCCGCGCCCGGGCGATCGACATCGGTGAGCGCCTGGAGGTGCTCAAGGACTATCCGACGCCCCCGAACTGTACGTCGCCGTTCGCGCCGACCTGGATCACCGAGATGGTGCGCCGCCGGCACTGAGGGTTGGTGTGGCGGCGCCGGGGAAGTCTGCTGACCTCCATCCGATCCGGTCCGAGGTGCGTCATGAGGATGCGCATCACCATCGCGGGTGTGTCGCTCATCGCCGTCGTCGCCGCCGTCTCGGTCATCCTCGTGGGAGGACGTCCTCACTCGGTGGGGGCACCGCACTCGGTGGGGGCACCGCTGCACCCCGGGTTCCACGTGGTCGACGGGCGCCTGTACGACGCCGGCAACCGCGAGTTCGTCATGCGCGGCGTGGGTCACAGCCACGCCTCGTTCCCGGACCGGACGGCCCGGATGCTCAGCGACGTCAAGGCGTTGGGCGCGAACACGGTCCGGGTCGAGGTGTCGACCGGCGCGGTGGCGCACCGGAGCGACGCGGCCGACGTCGCGCACGTGATCTCGCTGTGCCGCCGCAACCGCCTCGTCTGCGTGCTGGTGGTGCACGACACCACCGGCTGGGGCTTCCGCCCGGGCGCGATCCCGCAGGCCCGGGCGGTGGACTACTGGATCGGCATCCGCAAGGCGCTCATCGGCCAGGAGAAGTACGTCATCGTGCACGTGGCGAACGAGCCGTACGTCCTCGACAACGTCCGCACCTGGCCCACCGACACGATGGACTCGATCCGCCGCCTGCGCGCGGCCGGCATCCGGCACACGCTCATGGTCGACGCGCCCGACTGGGGCCAGGACGTGTCCTTCACCATGCGGGACCACGCCGCGGAGGTCTTCGCCGCCGACCCGGACCGCAACACCGTCTTCTCGATCCACATGTACGGCGCCTTCTTCCGCGCCACGAACGTCCACGACTACCTCGGCCGGTACATCCAGGCGAAGCTGCCGATCGCGGTGACCGAGTTCGCGTACACGCACCACGACGGCGACGTCGACGAGGACGCGATCATGTCCGAGGCGCAGTCCCAGCGCATCGGCTACCTCGCCTGGTCCTGGAGCGGCAACAGCGCCGACGTCAGCAACCTCGACATGGTGCGCGGGTTCAATGCCGGTTCGCTGACCTGGTGGGGCCGGCGGGTCTTCGACGGCCCCAACGGCATCCGGCAGACGTCCCGCGAGGCGAGCGTCTACACGCCGTGACCCGGGCCAGCCCGCCGGCTTGAGCGTCACCTGGTCGGTGTCACCGAGGGGGCACCGCCGACCGCGTCCGCCACCAGCACAGCGAGGTGTCGAAGGCGACGGTCCCCAGCACTGGGTGATGAAGCACGCGCGCAGGTCCGCCCGCGCAGGTCCGCCCGTCGGACGGTCGTCGGACGGTCGTCGCATCAGCCGGCACGCGGCGGAGGCTGCAGGTCGACGCGCGCGCCTTCGGCGGCCAGGCGGTTGGCGAGCAGGCGCATCTCGGCCTCCGTCCCGGTGACACCGTCCCCGGTCAGCCGCTCGAACAGCCCGGCGACCTCGGCGAGCGAGCCGCCACCCGAGCGCCGCAGCGCGGCCAGCAGCCGGACGCGGAGCGGACGCGCCACCGCCGGGTCCAGCCGGAGCCGCGCCGTCCCGTACTGCGCGATCATCGCGGCGCGAACGTCCCCCGGCACTTCACCCCACCCACAGGCGACCGCCTGCGCGCCGCAGCCACCGCAGCTGGTCTCGACCGACCACACGAGCTGCCCGTCGTGGACACCGCCGGACACCAGCCGCTCGATCCGGCCTCCGCACGCCGGGCACCGGCCACCGTCTACAGGTTCCACAGCGTCACCCGGGTGGCCGTCCCGTCCCACGGCTGCTCCACGCCGCGAATCATAGGCGGAGCCCTACTGGTGCTGTCGTGTTCCCGTCTCCGCCGTCGACCCGCGGCCGTCTACGTACAAGGACGTGGTCGCCGCCGCGGTTCGCACCGACTCTGTTGGCAACCGACCCACCGGAGGGAGCCGCACGTGCGTGCAGCACGCAAGTTCGTCAGTCTTCTCGGCACAGGATCAGTGGTCACCGCCGTCGCGGCGGTGGCCGTCACCGTCGCGGCGACCCCGGCCTCCGCGGCCGTCGTCGGGCGTGAGGTCATCACCTACAACACCGGGCGCACGTCCGACGACAAACCGGCGACCGCGCGATGCAGCACCGGCAAGGTCGTCATCGGCACGGCGGCCTGGATGGTGAACGCCGCCGGCGAGGTCCGGATCACCCAGCTCATCCCGCGGCTGACCGAGGTGTTCGCGTACGCGATGGAGGACGAGGACGGCACCTCCGCCGAGTGGGACCTCTACGTCTCCGCCGTCTGCGCCAACCCGTACCCCGGGCTGGTGATCGAGTCGGAGACCGTGTCGAGCTCCGGCGCCCCGTGGAGGTCGGCGTCGGCCACCTGCCCGACCGGCAAGCATGTCCTCGGCACCGGCTTCTGGATCGACCGCGGCTACGGACAGGTCGGCATCGAGAAGGTCAGCATCTTCGACACCGACCAGGTCTACGCGCTGGCGTGGGAGGACGACACCGAGTACAGCGGCTCCTGGGAGGTGACCGCGTACGCGATCTGCTCGCCGCCACTGCCCGGGCTCGAGATCGTCGCGACCAGCAGCACCCTCGACAGCGGCTACGTCCAGTCCCAGACGGCGTCGTGCCCGCGCGGCAAGGTCCTGATCGGCGGCGCCGGGGGCGTCGAGTACGGGTCCGGACAGGTGGTCGTCGAGGACTTCTTCAACGACGATCGGCGGTACACGATCACCGCCTTCGAGGACGACGACGGCGACGTGAGCACCTGGGGCCTGGAGGCCTACGCGATCTGCGCGACCCCGTAGCCGGGACTCCTACTGGTACGGGTCGGTGATCTCGCGCAGGCGGCCCAGGATCTGGTGCAGTTGCGCCATCCGCTGCTTGCCCAGGTGCGCCGCCCACTCGGCCTCCACCTCGGCCACGATCGCGGCCGCGACCGGGATCGCCTCCGCGCCGCGCCGGGCGATGCGCACCAGGCGGGCGCGGGCGTCCGTCGGGTCCGGAACGCGCTCGACGTACCCGGCCCGCTCCAGCTGGTCGACCAGGAACCCCGCCGACTGCTTGGTGATCTGCGCCTGCTCCGCGAGGTCGGTCAGGCGGCTCCCGTCGGGGGCGATGCGCTGGAAGACCCGCGCCTGGGCCGGGGTGATGTCGTCGTACCCCGCCTCGGCCAGGCCGGCGAAGACCCGCGCCTCCATCGACCGGTACGGGATGAACAGCAGCAGCCCCAGGTTCACCGCGCGCCGACCTCCTTGACGATCGTCAGAGTCTCTGACTACTTTGGTAAGAGGCTCTGACGATATCAAAGGCGGGACAAGCGATGGACCGCGAGGACAGCTGGCAGGCGATCGCCACCATGCGGCGCGGGCTGGCCGACCTGCTCGACCAGCTCACCGACCAGGAGTGGGAGACGGCGTCGCTGTGCGCGGGCTGGCGGGTCCGGGACGTGGCGGCCCATGTCGCGCTCGCGCCGCAGGTGCCCGGCGTCGGCACCATGCTCGCCGACGCCGTCCGGGCCGGCGGCCGCTTCCACCGGCTCAACCACGACCTGGCCGTGCGCCACGCCGGCGCCCGGCCGCCCGCGCGCCTCGTCGAGGAGCTGCGCGAACACGCGGCGTCACGCCGCCTGCCGGCCGTGACGAACTACCGCAACATCGTCCTGGACGTCGCGGTGCACGGGCAGGACGTCGCCATTCCGCTGGGCCTGGATTTCGCGGTACCGCGCGAGGCCGCGATCGCCGCCGCCATGCGCGCGTGGACGATGGGCTGGCCGTTCTGGGCCCGTCGCCGGCTGCGCGGCCTGCGGCTGGTCGCCACCGACGCCGACTGGACCGCCGGAGAAGGCGAGGCGGTGCACGGGCCGATCGACGCCCTCCTGCTGCTGCTCACCGGCCGGGCCGCGGCGGCCGCCCCGCGGCTCACCGGCCCTGTGCCGCGGTGACGACCGGCACCGGCTCGCCCCGCCCGCAGCTCACCGGCGGCCCCGCGCTGTGGTGACGACCGGCACCGCCCACTTCCACTCGGATGGCACTCGCTGGTGCAGTCCTTCGAGCGGGGTGAGGACTGGGCGTGGTGCTCGGCCGGCACCGGCTCGCCCCGCCCGCGTGGCTGAGCCGCCCTGCCCGCAGCTCAGCTGCCCCAGCCGTGGCTCAGCTGCCCCACGCGTGGCTCACCCGCCCCGCGCCGCGGTGACGACCGGCACCGGCTCGCCGTCGGCCGCGGCGGAGCGGTACAGCGCGTGCACCGCGGCGACGGCGCTGCGGCCCTCTTCGGGCGTGGCGACGGGCTCGCCGCGCAGGATCGCCGCATATTGCCGCCGGAAGGAGGCGGTGTACTCCTGGTCGCCGTCGACGGTCAGCACGCGCCGGCCGTCGACGCTGAGGCCGGCGGGGTCGATCGTAAGGGTGCCCCGCTCGCAGACGATCGTCGTCTCGTGGAAGAAGGCGGGCGAGTCGACGAGCGTCAGGTGGGCCCGCCGACCGTTGGCGAGGTACAGGGTGGCGGCCGCGCTCGTCTCGACGGACCAGCCGGCCGGGACCGCGACCGTGCCGGCGACGGCCCGCGGCGGCGCGCCGAGCAGCCAGCAGGCCCGGTCGATGCTGTGCACGCCGACGAGCATCGCGATCCCACCACCGGCCAGTTCCGGGTCGGCGAACCACGCCGGTCGGTCCGGGCGGGAGTAGTCGGTCGAGCGGCGCTCGGTGTACAGCAGCGGCTCGCCGAGCCGGGCGAGCTCCTCGCGGGCCGCGCGGACCTGGGCGAAGAACCGGCCCTGCTGGCCGACGTGCAGGCGGTCGTCGAACATCCGGTCGCACGCCTCGACGGTCGTCGCCATCGGCTTCTCGACCAGCACCCGCCGGCCTGCGGCGAGCGCCCGCAGCGCGAGCTGCTCGTGGTACACATGAGGCACCGAGACCACAATGAGGTCGGCGGCGCCGAGCAGCTCGTCGAACCCCGCGACGGACTGCGCGCCGAAGCGGTCCGCGAGGCTCGCCGCCCGCTGCGGGTCACGGTCGGTCACCGCGACGAGGGTCAGTCCGGCGACGTCGGCGGCCGCGGCGGCGTGCCGCCAGGCCACCTCCCCGGCACCTACGATCCCCAGCCTCATGCCGCGACGATACGGCCCGGCGGCCGGACAAAATTGTCGTACCCATCCGCCATCATGCTCTCGCCGGCTCGCGGAGGGAGAACAGCGGTGGCCGAGGTGATCGTGCGTGACGAGACCATGTCGGGTCGGGCGATCGAGTCGCGGGTGCTTCTCGGCCTGCCGGACGAGCTGTCGGCCCGCGATCTGGTGCGGCTGCGGGTCCGGGAGGAGGTCGCCAGGTTCAACGCGGGGGCCGGCGAGGTGTTCCACGGGCTCGTGCGGCCGGTCGACGCCGACGCCACGCAGGCCGGGTTCGTGGTGCCCGGCGGCCGCCGCCTCGACTGGGAGGCCCAGGCCGACGCCGCCTGCGCCGCGTTCGAGCGCAACGGGTTCGTGATGCTCGTCGGCGACCGCCAGGTCGACCGCCTCGACGAGGTCGTCGACCTGCGGCGCGACTCGACCGTCGCGTTCATCCGTCTCGTTCCGCTGGTCGGGGGCTGATCATGACAAGGTTCGTACCGTTGCTGCCACCACTGTCCGACACCGAGCGCTCGGCATACGCGCAGGCGGTCGCGACAGCCGGCGACCTGGCCGCCACGGCGATCACCGCGGCGCTGTCCGGCGACGACGACGAGATCAAGAGCTGGACGGACGAGCAGCGCCGCCTGGCCGCGCTGCGGATCCACGCCGACACGGTGCGGGCCGGCCATCCGGCGTTCGGCACCGCCGGCCACGCGGTCGCGCTCCTGGACCAGCTCGGGGTCCGCTGGACGCGCACCGACCTCGTGTGGGGCCTGCACATGCTCGCCGGCCGGGTCCTGCCCGCCGACGGTTCGGGCCAGCGCCTGCCCGCGGTCGCCGCCGCCCGCCTCGACCGCGCATGGCTGGAGGGTCTCGGGCCCGCGCTGCAGGAGTTCCTGCACGACGTGGGCAGCAGCCGGATTCCGGAGGCCATCCGCCAGGAGCTGGTCGGGCTCGTCAGTGCCGCGCACACCCGGACGGGCGCCGCCCAGATACCGGTGCACCTGCTGCATGCCGGGGAGATCTTCGGACCGGCGGCGACCCTCGAGCTCGCCGGTGTCCTCGCGGGACCGGGTGTCGCCAAACTGCTCCTGCACTGCGCGTCGCTGCGCAGGCCGGTGCCGACCACGAAATGGCGCCGCGCCGCCGGGCCGCTGCTCGCCGCGGCAGGCGACGCCGCCCACGCGATCCTCACCCGCTACACGACGTTCGACCAGTACGTCAAGGCCGACACCGACGACCTGCTGCGCGGGCTCACCTGCGTGCTGGATCTCGACCCGTCCGAGCCGGCAACCGAGCTGATCGGCAGCATCGCGCTGGCCGCGGGCGCGGCCGACGCCGAGTTCCCGGGCTTCCCGTTCGCGCCGAAGACGGCGGCCGCGGCGGTGGAGGTCCTGGCCCGCCGGGGCGGCGACGTGCCGGTCCGGGTGCTGACCCGGCTCTCCCTCAGCGTCAAGAACAAGGCGCTGCTGAGCCGCACCCACGCGGCGCTCGATCGGCTCGGGTCGCTGCGCGGCTGGCAGCCGGGCGAGGTGCTGGAGCTGGCGGTCGACGACCACGGCCTCGACGGCGATGGCCAGCGGACCTGGGAGATCGACGGCTACACGGCGATCGTCGAGGTCGGCGAGGTCAAGGCCCGGCTGCGGTTCGAGCGGGCCGGCCGGCCACTCAAGGGCGTGCCGGCGGCGGTCAAGGAGTCGCCGGGCCTGGCCCAGGCCCGCGACCTCGTCAAGCAGGTCGGCAGGACGCTCGCCGCGGAGCGGGCCCGCGTCGAGGGGCTGCTGTCCGAGGACCGGGTCTGGCCGGCACCGGACTGGGTGACACGATACCTGGACCATCCGGTCACCGGCCTGTTCGCCCGCCGGCTCATCTGGCAGGCGTCGGCCGACGGCGAGACGTGGACCGCCGCGCTGCCCGAGCAGCGCGACCGCGCCTGGACCCTGCCCGGCGCCGGCAGCGCGAGCCGGATCCGGCTGTGGCATCCGGCGCTCGCCGCCGCGGCCGAGGTGACCGCGTGGCGCGACCACGTGACGGCGTCCGGCCTGCGCCAGCCGTTCAAGCAGGCGTTCCGGGAGGTGTACCGGCTGACGCCGGCCGAGGAGCAGACCCGGACGTATTCGAACCGCTTCGCGGCGCACATCCTGCGCTACCGGCAGGCCAACGCGCTGATGCGCGCCCGCGGCTGGCACGCGACGTATCTCGGCTCCTGGGACGGCGGCGGTTCGAGCGAGGCGACGAAGCTGTTCGGCGGGGGCGCCTGGCGCGCGTCGTTCTTCCACGAGCTCGCCGGCGAGCTGGAGGCCCCGCACTACGAGGCGCGGTTCTGCGCCACCGACCAGGTGCGGTTCGCCCGCCGCGACGGCGCGCTCTGGGAGGTCGCGCCGCTGACCGAGGTCCCGCCGCGGGTCCTCAGCGAGGTGATGCGCGACATCGACCTGTTCGTCGGCGTGACCTCGATCGCCACCGACGCCACGTGGGCCGACCGGGGCGAGGACCGCTTCCACGAGTACTGGTCGTCGGCGAGCTTCGGCGACCTGACCGCCTCCGCCGAGGTCCGCCGCGACGCGCTGGCCCGCATCCTGCCGAAGCTCACCATCGGCGCGCGGTGCGAACTGCGGGAGCGGTACCTGCGGGTGCACGGCACCCGGCGGACGTACAAGATCCATCTGGGCTCGGGCAACATCCTCATGGAGCCGAACGACGCCTACCTGTGCGTCGTCCCCGGCCGCGTGCCGGCCGGCCCGGTCCACCTCCCGTTCGACGACGACGCCATCCTCTCGGTCATCCTGTCCAAGGCCATGCTCCTGGCCGCCGACGAGAAGATCACCGACCGCACGATCCTGCGCCAACTGTCCCTGACGTAGACGCCTGGTGATGCGGCGGCGGGACTGCTCATCCGCCGCACGCCGTGGCCGATGGTGGTCGCCGATGTCCTCGATCGCGTCGCCGGACTTCGTCGGCCGTCGCCTGGCGCGCCGGCTGAACCGGCGGCCGCCGGCGACCAGCCGTCCGCAAAGCGGACCTCTCCACACGCCTGCGCTCTACGACATCTTCGACTGCAGTCGCTAACCTCCACGCATGGCGTCCGACGACGAGTTGTGGCAGCGGCAGGTAGCGCTGCAGGTCGAGGCGGAGGCGGTGCTCGCCGAGCTCGACCTCGCCGCGGTCGCCGGGCCGGTGCTGCCGACCGGCAGCTACGTATCGGGGCTGATGAGCTGGCCCGACCTGGACGTCATGGTGCACGTCGGCGCCGGGTTCACCCCGTCCGACGTGCTGGGGCTGCTCCAGCAGCTCGTCGACCGACCCGGCGTCGTCGGGTTCGACTACCGCGATGAGCGCGGCGAGCGCTCCCCGACCGGCACCGCCCGCGACGACCGTTACCACGTGGTCGTCGCCGTGGCCCGCGGCGACCGCGAGTGGCGCGTCGACCTGACGCTGTGGCTCAACGACCTGCACGCGAACGTCACCGAGTGGCACGAGTCGCTGCGTGCGACGATCACCGCCGAGCAGCGCGCCGCGATCCTGCGGATCAAGGACGTGTGGCACCGCCTCCCGGCCTACCCGGACGAGGTCGGCGGCACCCAGATCTACGCCGCCGTGCTCGACGACGGCGTGCGCACCGTCGAGGAGTTCGCGGCCTGGCTGGCCGAGCGCGGCGAACGGTAGGACGCAGCGGGCGCACGGTTGCCGCTGGAGCCGCGCCTCACCGCCTCCTGGCACTGCCGGTACGGCAACTCCGCGGTCGTGGAATCCCTGTCGACGGGCGTCGGGTACTCCGGCCGGGCCGGGGGCACGGTGGTCATCGGGTCCCGGTACAGCGGATCGTTCGCGAACGGAGCGTAGAACGTCAGGAGCGGGCCGGTACGCCGAGCGCCGCGCAGGCCTCGCGGTACATGCGCACCACCTCGGGGCGGACCTCGGCGCGTTCGGTGAGGGGGCGGCTGAACGGGACGCGCACCGTGACGTCGTGGCCGTCAACGAACGCGGTGAAGTCGATGCCCTCGCCGTCCATCCCCGTCATCGCCGCGGCCGTCGCGTCCGGGCGGCCGCCGAGAGAGCGGCAGATCAGCAGGCTGTCGTCGGCGTGGTCGTCGTTCATGTGGCGGCGCACGGTCGCGACGACGTCGTCGGTGAACGGCTGGCCCATGTTCAGCTCCTTCTCGGCAGGATCAACGGCGTGCCCGTGCGCGGGTGGGCGAGCACCTCGATGTCGTGGCGGTACACCTCGGTCAGCAGCTCCGGTGTGAACACCTCGGCCGGTGGTCCGTCGGCGACCGCCCGGCCGCCGGACAGGACCATCACGCGATCGGCGTGCGCCGCCGCCAGACCGAGATCATGCAGTACGACCAGAATCGCATCGCCGGCAGTGGCGCGTTCCCTGGCGATGCGCAGGACCAGCTCCTGATGGTGCAGGTCGAGCGCCGCGGTCGGCTCGTCGAGCAGCAGTACCCCCGCACGCTGGGCCAGCACGCGGGCCAGGGCCACCCGGGCGCGCTCGCCGCCGGACAGGGACAGGAACGACCGGGTGGCCAGGTGCGCGACGCCCGTGGCCGCCATCGCGTCGGCGACGATGTCGTCGCCGGCGTCGGGCCACGGCGCGCGGCCCATCCGGACCACGTCGGCGACCGGGAACGGGAACGACAGCAGGTGGTGCTGGGGCAGCACCGCGCGGCGCATGGCGAGCTCGACCGGCGTCCAGTCGTCCAGCGGGCGGCCGTCGACCGTCACCTCGCCGCGGTCGGGCGTGAGGTCGCCGGCCAGCACCGACAGCAGCGTGGACTTGCCGGCGCCGTTCGGCCCGACGAGGGCGAGCACCTCGCCCGCCCGCACCGATGCGCCGACGTCGTCAAGGACCGTCCTGCCGCTGCGGGTCTTGTGCAGGCCCGTGCCGGCGACGGCCACGGTGCCCGGGGTGCGGGGCACGGGCGGCCTGGGCCGGCGACGGTTCACGCGGCCTGCCCGGCGGCGTGCTCGCGGCCGAGGTCGGTGAGCACGTCGATGTTGAGCTGGTAGGCGACGAGGACCTCGTCGACGATGCGGCGGCGCTCCTCCTGGTCCCACGGCGCGGCGTCGAGGGCCGAGCGGTACCGCGCCTTGAACGCGGCCGGGCTGCCGATGCCGTCGAAGGCGTAGAAGCTGGTGGCGCTCGTCGTGTAGTGCCGGCGGACGGCGGCGGCGATGTACTGCCCGCCGGACAGGTCGCCGAGGTAGCGGGTGTAGTGGTGCGCGACGAACCCGCCGGGCCAGGTGAAGCAGACGTCCCGCAGCCGTTGGGTGTACCGCTGGGTCGCCGGGCTCGGCGGCAGCCCTGCGCCGTCGAGCTCCCGCAGGTCCGCTTCGAGGGCGGGCAGCCGCGTCAGCCCGTCGTGGACGAACGGCCCGGCCACCGGGTCGTCGCGCATCACGGCGGCGGCCTCTTCGAGCACGCTGTAGATGTGGTGGTGCTGCGCGACCATGGCGGCGTAGCCGGCCAGCGGCAGGGCGCCGGTGACCAGCTGCCCGAGGAAAACGGCCTGCTCCGCGTCGCGGTGCCGCCCCTCGGTACTGCGACGCACTGCCGCCGAGAACAGTTCCTCCGCCACGTGCCGCACCCCTTCCGAAAGGTAAGGTGAGGCTACCCTAATCATCGCCGCCAGTGAAGATCGTCCGGTGGTATCGTCCGCGCATGTTTTCGGGGGACCGTGAGACGGGGCGGGCCATCGCGGAGGGCTACGAGGCGTTCGAGGCGGAGGACTGGCCACGGGCCGGCGACCGGCTCGCCGCCGCCGCGGCCCGGCTCAGCGGCAGGAAGGCGAAGGCGGCCTGGTTCGACGCCGCGCTCGCGTACAAGTTCGCCCGCGACTGGCCGCGCGCCTACGAGACCGGCAAGGTCGCCGTCACCCACGTGCGGCGCGGCAGGGAGGAGCCCGCGTTCTGGAACCTCGGCACCGCCGCGACCGTCCTGCGCGACTGGGACACCGCCCGCGACTGCTGGGCCGGGTACGGGCTGCCGCCGTTCCCCGGCACCGGTCAGATCGACGCCGAGCTGGGCCCGACCTGCGTCCGCCTCGCCGACGTCGGCGAGGTCGTGTGGGCCATCCGCCTGTGCCCGACCCGGGCCCGCGTCATCAACGTCCCGTTCGACCCGTCCCGCCGCTTCGGCGAGGTCGTCGTCCACGACGGCGCCCCGAGCGGCGAGCGCACGGCAGGTGAGATGACGGTGCCGGTCTTCGACGAGGTGGCCCTGTTCGAGCCGTCCGCGATCGCCACCCTGTCGGTCCTGGTCACGGCCGCCCCCGGCGACCTGGATCCGCTGGCCGAGTCCTTCGCCCGCCGCCAACTGGGCTTCGAGATCCTCGCCAGCCGCGTCGACCTGTGCGACTGCTGCAGCCGCTCCTCGATCCGCCAGGAGCGCGCCGAGTACGACGGCGAGCAGCGCCTGTTCCTCGGCGCCGGGGAGGCAGACGCCCGCGCCCTGCTGGAGGCCTGGACGGCCGAGGAGCCGCAGACCCGCTCCTGGACCAACCTCCATCCGGCGTAGGGCTCTACGATTGGGCCGCGTGGAGCATTTCATGCGGCCGGACGGGCTGCCGCCGGTCAACGGGTACAGCCACGCGGTGCGGTTCTCCGGTGCGCTCGTCGCCGTGTCGGGGCAGGTGCCGCTGGACGGCAGCGGGCAGGTCGTCGGGGACGGCGACGTCGAGGCGCAGGTGCGGCAGGTGTTCGTCAACCTCGGCGCGGCGCTCACCGCGGCCGGCTCCGGGCTCGACCGGGTCGTCAAGCTCACCGTGTACCTCACCGACCTCGCGGACCTGCCGGTCTTCCGGGCCGTGCGGGACGAGTTCGTCGACCCGTCCAGACCGCCGGCCAGCTCGCTGGTCCAGGTGAGCGGGCTCGTCCATCCCGCGTTCCGAGTCGAGGTCGACGCCCTCGCCGCCGGCTGACCGTCACTGCCAGCCGCCCGACCGCGCCCGGGTGCGGCGCAGGAGCCAGAAGAAGCACGGGCCGCCGATCAGGGCCGTGAGCACGCCCAGCGGAAGCTCCTGGTAGTCGATCACCGTGCGGGCGGCCAGATCACCCGCCACCAGCACGATCGCGCCGCCCAGCGCACTCGCGGGCAGCACCGCCCGGTGGCCCGGGCCGGTCACCATCCGGACCAGGTGCGGCACGACCAGACCGATGAAGCTGATGATGCCGGTGAACGCCACCGCGCCCGCGGTGAGCAGTGCGGTCACGACGATCAGGCCGAAGCGGAACCGTTCGACGTTGACGCCGAGGTGGCGGGCCGGGGCCTCGCCGAGGGCGAGCAGGTCGAGGCGGCGCGCGGCGGTCGACGCGCCGGCCAGGCCCACCGCCACGCACGGCGCGACGACCGCGACCGCGGGCCAGCTGGCCTGGGCCAGGCTGCCGAGGTTCCAGAACGCGATCGCCCGCACCCCGTCGTCGTCGGTGAGGAACATCAGCAGGCCGAGCACCGCGCCCGCGGCCGCGTTGACCGCGATGCCGGTCAGCACGAGCGTCACCACCTCGGCGCGCCCGCCGGACTGCGCCAGGCCGTACACGAGCAGCGCCGTCAGCAGCCCGCCCGCGAACGCGCACGCGGCGACGGTCCAGTTGCCGAACAGGCTCAGCCCGGTGACGATCGCCGCCCCCGCCCCGACCGCGGCGCCGGACGAGACGCCGATGATCGCCGGCTCGGCCAGGGGGTTGCCGGACAGGCCCTGCATGAGCGCCCCGGCGCAGCCCAGCGCCATCCCGACGAGCACGCCCAGCGCGACCCGCGGGAACCGCACGAACCACAGCGCGTTGTCCCCCTGCGCGGCGGTCGGTGTCGGCCCGACCGGGATGCCGAGGCGGTGCAGCAGCGACCCGAGCACCTCTGCCGGCGGCACCCGGACCTGCCCGGTTCCCGCCGCGACCAGGCACAGCACCAGCAGTGCGGCGGCCAGTCCGGCGACCACGAGCGTGTTCCTGCCGGTTTTTCGCGGCAGGTGTACCGCCGGTGCCGCCGGACGCTCCCGGACGGCCGTCATCGGCAGGTCGCCGTGACGGCGCGCGCGAGGGCGCGGACGGCCTCGCCGGCGCGCGGGCCGAAGCTCAGCAGCACGCCGTCGGCCATGTCCACGATCCGGCGGCGCTCGCCGGCCGGGGTCTGCGCGACGCCGGGCAGCCGGACCAGGCCGTCGACGCCGCCGACCGACTTCAGCCCCTCGGTCATCACCAGGATGACGTCGGGCGCGGCGTTGATCAGACCCTCGCTGGTGAGCGGCCGGAAGCCGGACAGCCCGATCGCGGTGCCGGCGTCCTCGGCGCCGATCGCCTCGATCATGGCGTCGGAGCCTGCGCCCTTGCCGCCCATGAGGTACACGCCCGCGGCGCCGCGCACGTACAGGAACGCGACGCGCAGGGGCTTGCCGGACGGCGTGACCCGGGCCGCCGCGATGTCGGCCTCGACCCGGCGGACGAGCTGCTCCCCCGCGGCGGGCACGCCGAGCGCGGCGGCGATCTGGCGGACGTGCGCGGACACGCCGGGCAGGCTCTGCTGGTCGTCGACGAACACGACCGGGATGCCGGAGCGGCGCAGCTGGGCGATGACCTCGGCCGGCCCGATGCTCTGGTCGGTGATCACGACGGTCGGGTTGAGCCGCAGGATGCCCTCGGCCGACAGGTCGTGCCCGCTCGGCGTGACCAGCGGCAGGTGCGCCGCCGACGGGAACGTGGTCGAGGTGTCCCGCCCGACGACCCGGTCGCCGAGGCCGAGGCTGAACACGATCTCGGCGATCGACCCGTACAGGTTGACCGGCAGGATCCGGCTCGCGTCCGCGACCGTGACCCGCTGCCCGTCGGCGGAGTCGACGGTGACGGGCAGCGCGGGCTGCGGCCGGTCCGGTAGCGGGGTGACGTCGCTGGTGGCGAGGGTGGCGGTGACCGGCCCGCACCCGCCGGCGCCCCCGGCCTGCGGGTCGCCGACGGTGGTGGTCTCCCCCGCGCACCCGGCGAGCGCGGACAGGACGAGCAGCACGGCCGCGGCGACACGGACGAGCCGATGCCCGGCAGGCGTCGCGACAGCCGCAGCGGCAAACGGCGCGACGGACCCGGCGGTGAGCGGACGGACGGCCCCGACGGCAAACGGCGCGACGGACCCGGCGGTGAGCGGACGGACGGCCCCGACGGCAAAC
>NZ_JBEXCY010000056.1:44519-44588 GCF_040605515.1 Dactylosporangium sp. NPDC005572
CGGCGCGACGGGCCGGGCGGTGAGCGGACGGACGGCCCCGACGGCAAACGGCGCGACGGGCCCGGCGGT
>NZ_JBEXCY010000056.1:44686-58898 GCF_040605515.1 Dactylosporangium sp. NPDC005572
GTGAGCGGAGGGACGGTCCCTGCGACAAGCGGGGAAACGGCCGCAGCGGCAGACGGAGGAACGGACCCAGTGGCAGACGGAGGGACGGCCCCGGCGGCGAGCGGGGGGACCACCCGGGCGGCGAGCGGCAGGCGGCTCATGACGCGACCGCCCGGGAACGGCGGCGGCGCAAGACGGCGCGGACGGCGAGCGTGGCCAGGCCGAGGACCAGGGCGGCGGTGATGCCGGCCCACCAGCGGTTGGCCGACTGGCTCGCGCTGGTGCGGGTCAGGCTGAGATCGCCCGGGTTGGCCGGGCCGGCACTGCCCGCCGGCGGCAGCGCGCCCGCGACCGCGGACGACGGGGTTGGGGCCCCCGCGGCCGCGGTGCCGCCGCCCACCGGGGGCGCGGCCGCCGCCGTCGTCCGGGTCGGGGCCGGCGCTCCCGCCGCGGCGAACGTCACCGCCACCCGCACGTCCTGGCTGCGGTCGCTGGTGCGCGTGTGGTCGGCCCGGGTCACCACGGCACAGCGGGCCGAGCGGCAGTCGACGCCCGCCGCGAGTGCGGCGGCCACCTTGAGCTCGACCCGGAACGTGCCGCCCGGGCCGTACGGGATGGCGAGCCCCTTGCCGTAGGCCGGCGGGTTCGACGAGATCCAGTAGGAGGCGCCGCTGCCGCCGGCCGTGTCGATGCCGCCGCCGCAGGGGCTGGGCAGCTGGCCGGCACCGTTGTCGACGCAGAAGGCGACGTAGATGCCCTTGGTGACGTCGTACCCGGTGCCGGACACGGTCACGGTCTCGCCGGCCGGGGCGAGGCCGGCGGTCTTCGGCACGGTGAGCCGCTGCCCGCCGGGGCCGGTGCCGGTGGCCGCGGCGGCGGGCTCAGGGGCGAGCAGTGCGGGCCCGAGCACGGCCGCCGCAGCCACCCCGAGCACGGCGACCGCCGCGCCGCATCGTGCGGGCACCGCGGCCCGAATGAAGGAGCGCATAGTTAGGTGAGGCTAACCTAAGATCACTGTCTTCGGTATCCGTGAGATGGGTCGCAGAACCGCGGCGCACAGGGGATGTTCCATGTTGCCTTAGGTAAGGCTAACCTCACAAGGTCATGGACGGGCGTGCCGCTGCGCGTCGCCACGCGGCCTGGACAGCCGGCGCCGGCTGCGGCACGCCCTGCCATCCATCTCCTGAGAGGTACGGATGACGAAGAACAGACTACGCGCCGGCCCGGGCCGGCACCGGGTGCTGCGCTGGGGCACCGCCCTCGCGCTGGGCACGACGGCGGTGTTCGCCACGGCCGCGCCGGCCGCCGCGGCACCGGCCGAAGTGGACAGTGGGCACCTCGACTGGGGGTTCAAGGCGTCGTTCCGGGCCTACGTGTCCACGGGCAACGGCACGCCCCCGATCGGGGCGGCCAACGGCGCCACGATCAACGCCAACGGCACGTTCCGCTTCCCCGTCACCGGCGGCAGCTACGACGCGGCCAGCGGCGCGGGCACGGTGAACTACGGCGGTACCGTCGTGTTCTCCTACCCGGCGCACTTCTTCACCATCACCGTGGCCAACCCGACCGTGCAGCTCGACGGCGCGACCCGGGTGCTCAAGGCCGACGTCGACCTGACCACGACCGGCGGCGGGTTCGAGCCCGTCCACGTCGTGCAGGCCGTCGTCGCCACGATCGGCGCCGGTGACGCCGTCGTCGACGGCACGAGCGTGTCGTGGACGAACCTGCCGGCCACGTTGACGGAGACGGGCGCTTCGGCGTTCGGCGGCTTCTACGCCGCCGGCACCGCCCTCGACCCGCTCACCAGCTCGGTCACCCTCGCCGCCGGCGAGGAGCCGGGCGGCCCGGGCGAGCCGGGTGGCGGCTCCGCCGACCAGGAGCTGACCGTCGACGTGCCGGGCGGCCCGCTCTCGCTGTCGTCGGCCGGCGGCACGGTGGCGCTCACCGGCGCCACCATCGGCGGCGCCGCGACCGGTGCGCTCAACGCGACGACGGTGAGCGACCTGCGCGGTACCAACGCCGGATGGAACCTCGTCGGGCAGGTCGAGGACTTCACGGGCGACGCCGGCACGATCGGTGCGAGCCAGCTCGGGTGGTCCCCGACGGCGACGGCCGCGCCCGGCTCGGGCACGGTCGCCCCGGGCGGCGCGGCCACCGGCCTGGGCACGGGGCACACGCTGTGCAAGTCCGACCCGGGCGCGAGCGCGGGCGTCTTCACCTGCGGCGCGGGCCTGACGCTGAACATCCCGGCGACGACCAAGCCGGGCAGCTACACCGCAACCCTCACGCTCACGCTGTCCTGACGGCGCGCGCGTGACGCCGGCCCGGCACTGCCGCCGGGCCGGCACCCGACCCGCGGCTGCCCGCCGCTCCCCCGAAGCCGAAGCCGAAGGCCGACCATGTTCGCACGCGCCACCGTCGTCACCATCGCCGCCGCCGTCCTGCTCGCCGCGCTGCCCACCCCGGCCGTCGCCGAGGACCAGGGCTGGTCGGTGCAGCCCGCCACCACCACCGGCGCCGCCCGCAGCTGGTTCGTCTACGACGTCGCGCCCGGCCAGCAGGTCGAGGACGTCGTGCGGGTCACCAACCGCGCCGCCACCCCGCAGACGTTCACCGTCTACGGCACCGACGCCTACACCACCGCCGACGGCGCGTTCGACCTGCTGCCGGCCAGCCGCAAGCCGACCGGCGCCGGCGCGTGGATCGTGCTCGGCCAGCGCGCGTACACCGTCGAGGCCGGCCGGTCCCTCGACATCCCGTTCCGGCTGACCGTGCCCACCAACGCCGGCCCGGGCGACCACGCCGGCGGCGTCGTCGCCTCTGTCGTGACCCAGCAGACCACCGGCGACGGGGCGCAGGTCAACGTCGACCGCCGGGTCGCCGCGCGGGTGTACCTGCGCGTCGCCGGCCAGGCGAAGCCGGCCGTCCAGGTCGAGCAGGTCGCGGTGGCGTACGCCGGCAACACGATGACGGTGACGTACCGCCTGCACAACACCGGCAACCTGCGGCTCTCCGGCGCCGCCCGGCTGCGCGTCTCCGGCCTGTTCGGGGTGACGCTGGGCCGCACGCCCGACATCGCCGTGCCCGAACTGCTGCCCGGCGCCAGCATCACGGTGACGGAGCGGATCGCCGGCATCGCCCCGGCCGGCCGGCTGACGGCGGACGTCACCGTGGACCCGGCGACCGCGGACGGGCCGCTGCCGTCGGTCACGCGGTCGACCTCCTTGTGGGCGGTACCGTGGACAGCCCTCGCGATCGTGGCACTCCTCGCGGCCGGCCTGCTCGGCCTGCGGTGGTGGCGCCGGCGCCGGGCGAACGCCGGGTGAGCGCCCGGCGCGCACTGTTCGTCGCGGCGCTGCTGGTGTTCACGGGCGGCGCAGCGCCGGCCTCGGCCCACGCGCCGTCGCCGGCGGTGCAGGTGCGGCCGGCGAAGGGCGGCTACAGCGTGCGGCTGCTCGACTGGCCGCCCGGCGCGGTCACCCTGGCCGTATGCACCGACCGCCCGGCCGGCGGCTGCGCCGACGCCACCGCCGTGCAGACGGGCGTCGGCCCGGACGGCACCGCCACCGCCACGCTGCCGGCGCTCGCCCCGGCGTCGGGCTGCCCGTGCGTGGTCCGGGTGCGGGCGCTGACCGACCCGCTCACCCGCACGGCGCCGATCGCCCTGGCCGCCGCGGCGGTCGCCGAGCCCAGCCCGGTCGACGTGCCCCGCCCGCTCGACGTCACCCGGGTCACCGTCCACAGTGGATGGCAGTGGGCCGCCCTGTTCGGCGGCCCGGCGCGCCGCGACGTCACGGTGACCGTCCACAACACCGGCCCGGCCGCGGTCGCGTTCACGACGGTCACGATCACGGCCGGGCGCGGCGAGCACCCGACCGGCATGGTCGTGGCCCCGCCGCTGGACCGCCTCGACCCGGGCGAGTCGGTCACGTACACGGTGCCGGTGCGGTTCGCGGCCCCGGCGGCGGGCACGTACACGATCCACGGCGAGCTCGACCCGAACGGCCCGCTCGGCCCGGCGGGCGCGACGGTCGCCTTCCACGCCGAGACCACGACCCAGCCGTGGGGCCTGACCGCGCTGCTCGGCGTGGCCCTGGCGGCGGCCGCCCTGCGCCGGCGGCGGGTCAGCCCTTGACGTAGGCGAGCTTCTCCGCGACGAGCCCCTCCCGGACGCGGAACAGGTCCACGCCGCGGACGTGGCCGCCCGGCCAGTCGTAGCGCCACCGCGAGACGACCCGGTCGCCGGCCGCGTGCCGCTCCTCGACCGCGAACCGGTGCCCGGCGCTCGGCCACCACGAGGCCCGCTGGGCGGCGGCCGAGCCGGCCGTGGCGCGGCACGACCCGCGGCGCGCCGCCCTCGTCGGCGAGACCGTCGCGGCCGCGGAGGCGGCCGGCGCCCGGATCTACCTGCCGCGGCTCGCCGAGCTGTCCGGCTGACGGCCCAGGTCGAGGACCATCCGCAGGCCGGTCCCCAGCTCGGTGGGCACCTCGCCGACGAGCACGAACCCGGCGGCCCGGTAGAAGGCGAGGGCGTGCTCGTTGCCGGTCACCCACAGCCGGCGGTGGCCGGCCGCGCGGGCCGTGGCGGCGACGTGGCGGACCAGGGCCGTGGCGATGCCGCGGCGGCGCCGGGACGGGTCGACGAAGAGGTCCTCCAACTCCGGGCCACCGGCGGCAAGGTCCTCCCGCTCCGGGCCGGCCGCGAAGACGTCCCCCAGTTCGGGGCCGGCGGCGACAACGTCCCGTAACTCAGGGCCGTCGGTGACGACGTCCTCCAGCTCAGGGCCGTCGGTCAGGGTGGCGAACCCGACGATCCGGTCGTCGTCCTCGGCGACCCAGGTGCGGCCGGCCGCGACGTGCTCGCCCGCGAAGACCAGGAACTCGGGGCGGGCCAGCAGCAGCGGGGCGTCGGCGGGGTTGGACAGCGACGCCTCGCGGTACACGTGGCGCAGGGCGGGCAGGTCGGCGGCGGTCGCCGTACGGATGTCCATGACCAGGTCTACGCCCGCCCGAAGTACCGGTCGGCCCAGTCGAAGCGGCCGATGCCGGCCGCCGCCGCGAGGCGCTGGTCGGCGTTGCTGTCGCCGACCAGGATCGAGCCCGGCAGGTCGACGTCGTGGGCCGCGGCGAGGTCCAGCACGAGGCCCGGCGCGGGCTTGCGGCACCCGCAGCCGGCGTCGCGGCGGTGGGCGCAGACGGCGTACGCGGTCACGGCGCCGCCGGTGGCGGCCGACAGCTGGGCGCAGTACGCGTCGAAGCGCTCGGCCGTGAGGTCGCCCTCGGCGATGCCGGACTGGTTCGTCACCACGAAGACGGGCGTGCCCGCGAGGGCGGCCAGGCGCTGCCGGACGCCGGGCAGGACGGTGACCCGGCCGTCGGCCCAGGCGATCTCGTCCCGGCCGTCGAGGGCCAGCAGCGTCCCGCCGAGATCGAAGAAGTGCGCCGGCCGCCCCACGATTCCACTATAGCGGAATCGCCTACCGGGTGAAGCGCCGGACGAGCAGCCAGGCCGCGGGGAGCACGCCCGCCGCCAGCAGGATCTTGATCGCGTCGCCGAGCAGGAACGGCACGAGGCCCGCCTCGATCGCGGCCCGCGCCGGCAGGTGGCGGGCGAACGCCAGGTACGGCACGCCGACCGCGTAGATCGCCAGGTTGCCGGCGATCATCGTGCCGACCGTCCGCAACGGCGTGCGGTCGCCGCCGCGGCGGGCCAGCTCGCCGACGAGCGACGCGGCGAGCACGAAGCCGATCACGTAGCCGAACGACGCGGCGCCGGCGCCGCTCGCGCCCCCGGCGAACCAGGGCAGCCCGGCCGCGCCGGCGGCGAGGTAGACCGCCATGGCGAGCAGCCCGCGACCGGTGCCGAGGGCGGCCCCGACGACCAGCACCGCGAACGTCTGCCCGGTCAGCGGTACCGGCGACAGCGGTTCGATGCTCACCGCGAGCTGCGCGGCCGCGCCGGTCAGCGCCGCGCCGCCCAGGACGAGCACCACGTCACGCACCAGCGCACCCGGCACCACGTCGGCGATGACGCCGGGACGGCGCAGTTCGAGACCCTCAGTAGCCATGACCACCCTTTCGCTCACGAAGGTGCTCAGCCTGCACCGAACCCGCCGCAACCGCTGCGAGAACGATCACAACCCGCCGAGTTGGCTCACAGCGACACGGCGATCTCGTCCTGTACGTCGATCGGCCGCGAACAGAAGGTCACGTACCCGGTGAACTGCGACGGGTCCAGCAGGACCGACGCGGCGGACACGCGGGCGGTGACGATGACACCCGGCAGCTGGTGGCGCTGCTTGTCCAGCGCGGCCTGGGCGAACGCCACCCCGCGCCGCAGCAGCGCACGGACGCGTGCCTCGCCGGTCCCGGTGAGGTCCAGGTCGTGGATCCCGCGGCCGTTGACCGCCAACTCGTAGTCGGTCGTCGTCCGGAACCGGGACCGGTCGCCGTGGTAGCTGCGGAACCAGGCAGCCAGCAGCACCGCGCCGTCGACGACCACCCAGCCGTCGTCGATCACGTCCGGCCACACCAGGTCGCTCGCCGTCACGGCCGGGAGGCGGCGCGATCCGAGGATCCGGGCCGCTTCGGCGCTCATCCATGCCACAACGGCCACAGTAGTGGGGCGCGAGGCCGCATGATCGAATCCCCTGGGACGGTGTGTCCGGGCGCCCGGGCCGCGTCTTCGACCGCACGATCGGCCTGGAGGAGACCCCGGACGGGTACCGCGCCGTGGACCGGCGCGCGGCGGCCTGCTCGCCGCCGCGGACGGTGTTGGGCTCGACGACGTACGTCCCGACGGGCACGATGCGGCCGGCGCCGAACCGTCGGCGGCCTAGGCTCGACCGCATGTCGACCGGGGAACTGCTCGCCGTGCTCGCGGCGGGCCTGGCCGCCGGGGCGATCAACACGGTCGTCGGGTCGGGCACCCTGGTCACCTTCCCGGTCCTGCTCGCGACGGGCCTGACCCCGCTCACCGCGACCGTGTCCAACGCGATCGGCATGACCCCGGGCTCGGTGAGCGGCGCGATCGGCTACCGCAAGGAGCTTCCGAGGAGCCGGATGCTGGTGTACCTCGGCGCCGGCGCGACCCTCGGCGGCCTGACCGGCGCGACGCTGCTCCTCGTGCTGCCGGCCCGGGCGTTCGACGTCATCGTGCCGGTGCTCGTCGCGCTGGCCCTGGTGCTCGTCGCGCTCCAGCCGCTGGTCAGCCGGTGGACCCGCCACCGCCGCGACAACGGCCGGGCGCTGTTCGCCGGGCTCACCCTGGCCAGCGTCTACGGCGGGTACTTCGCCGCCGCCCAGGGCATCCTCTACATGGCCCTCATGGGCGCGCTGCTCGACGAGCCGGCGCAGCGCCGCAACGCGGTGAAGAACGTGCTCGTCGCCGTCGTCAACACCGCGGCTTCAGCGGTACTGCTGCTGCACGCGCACGTCGACTGGACCGCCGTCGGCCTCCTCGCGGCCGGCTCCGCCACCGGCGGTCAGCTGGGCGCACGGCTGGGCCGCCGCCTCTCCCCCACCGTCCTGCGCCTGCTGATCCTCGCCGTCGGCACCGTCGCCCTCGTCCAGCTGCTCCGCCGCTGACCGCACCGCCGCACGTCGTGCTCAGGCGGGCTCCGGCATGCCGAGCTCCGCATACAGGGCGGCGGCCAGCACGTGGTGGACCCGGGCGTTCGACGGGTCGCGCAGGGACTCGTAGGCGTCGCTGAGGCCGCGGTGGGCGCGGGCCTGCTGGTCGCGGACGCCGGCCAGGGTCGCCGCGTCGAGGGCCGCGGTGTGGTGGTCGAGGGCGGCGGCCGGGTCGCCGAGGGAGCGCGCCGCCTCGCCCAGGCCGTTGCGGGCCCAGGCCTCGCCGACGCGGTCGCGGCCGTCGAGGAACATCGCGAGGGCCTGCCGGTGGTGCTCGGCGGCGTCGTCGAGCCGGCCCAGCCGGTGCTCGGCGATGCCCAGGTCGGTCAGGGCGCCCGCCTCGCCGAGCGGGTCGCCCAGCGCCCGGTACAGCGCGAGCGCCTCCAGGTGGTGGCGCTCGGCGGCGTCGTAGCGGCCCTGGCGCTCCTCGGCCAGGCCCAGGTTGTTGAGCGCGCGAGCGGCGCCGGTGCGGTCGCCGACCTGCCGGAACAGCTCCAGCGCCGCCTCGAAGGCGGCGACGGCGTCGGCGAGGCGGCCCTGCCGGTTCGCGGCGAACCCGAGGTTGTTCAGCGCCCGGGCCTGCCCGGCCGGGTCGCCGATCGCGGCGAACAGCTCGACGGCCCGCTCCAGCACCTCGACGGCGGTGGGCCGGCCGAGCCGCAGCAGGGCCACGCCGAGCACGTTGCGGCTGTGCGCCTCGCCGACCGGGTCGCCGGCCGCGAGGGCGGCGCCGAGGGCGTGGCCGTGGACGGTGACCGCGTCGGCGGGCTCGGCGCCGAGGTGGCGAGCCAGGATGCGGGACAGGTCGACGGTGTGCTCCGGGCGGCCGGCGGCCGCGGCACCGGCGACGATCGCGATGAGCACGGCCCGCTCCCGCTCGAGCCAGGCGCGGGCCGCGTCCCGGTCGGGGAGGTCGGGCAGCGGCGCGGCGGCCGGCGGCACGGCGGGCCGGTGGTGGGCGTCGGCCGGGTACGCCACGTTCATGGCGACCGCGGCGGTCGCCCGGTAGTAGTCGAGCAGCCCGTCCAGCCGCGGGCCGCCGGGTGCCAGCTCGACCGCGTAGGCGCGGAGCAGGTCGTGCATCCCGAACCGCCCCGGGCCGGTCCGGTGGACCAGGTGGGCCCGGGCGAGCAGCTCCAGGGCGGCGCGGGCCGGCTCGACCCCGCCGCCGGTCAGGGCGGCGACGGCGTGCGCGTCGAACTCGGGCCCGGGGTGCAGGCCGAGCAGGGCGAAGGCCTCGGCGGCGCCGGGCGGGAGGTGGCGGATCGACCAGGACAGCACGGCCCGGACCGACGCGCGCGGGTCGTCGTCGACGACGAGCAGGTCGAGGCGGCGGCGCTGGTCGTGCAGCTCGGTGGCGAGGTCGTCGAGGCCGGTGTCGGCGCGGGCGACGGCCAGCTCGGCGGCGACCCGCAGGGCCAGTGGCAGCCGGGCACACTGCTCGGCGATGCGGGCGACGGCGTCCTCGGCGGCCGCGGCCCGCGGGCCGATGAGCCGCCGCAGCAGGGCGTGGGCGTCGCCGGGCGGCAGCAGGCCGACCGCGACGCGGTGCGCGCCGTCGACCGCGACCAGCCCGGCCAGCGCGTCGCGGCTGGTCACGAGGACGGCGCTGGAGGCGGTGCCGGGCAGCAGCGGGCGGACCTGCCCGGCCGAGGAGGCGTTGTCGAGCAGCAGCAGGACCCGCCGGTCGGCGATCTCGGTGCGGAAACGGGCGGCCCGGTCGTCGACGTCGACGGGGACCTCCTCGCCGGTGACGCCGAGCGCGGCGAGGAGCCGGACCAGGGCGTCGGCGGCGGCCATCGGCTGGGCCGGGTCGGAGCCGCGCAGGTTGAGGTAGACCTGGCCGTCGGGGAACCGGTCGCGGACCCGGTGCGCCCAGCGGACCGCGAGGGCCGTCTTGCCGGCGCCGGCCGGCCCGGTGACGACGGCGACGAACACCGCGGTCGCCGCGGTGACCTGGTCGGCGGCCGCGTCGAGGGCGGCCAGCTCCTCCTCCCGCCCGGTGAACGCGGACACGTCGGGCGGTAACTGGGCCGGCGCCCCGGACCGCACCACCGCCGCCGCCGGCGGGTCGGCCGCGCCCGCGGCGCAGCGGCGGAAATGCTCGGCGTCGGCGCCGGTCAGCCCGAACACGTCGGCGAGCAGCCGCACCGTCGGCAGCCGCGGCGCCGCGGTCCGTCCGCCCTCGATCTTGACGATGCTGCGGACGCTCAGGCCGGCCTTGGTCGCCAACTCCTCCTGCGTGAGGCCCAGGCGCCGCCGATGGGCGCGCACGAGCTCACCGAACGCCCTCGATTCCCCGACCTCATCCACGCCCGCAACCGTACGCCCCCGGTACGACAACTTCGGCACGACAAGTTCCGGTGAAGTACCGGCGAACGTCCTGGCCGCTTCGCCGGGGATCGTCAACGATGGAAGTGAGCGGCACCGGTGGCACGAGGGCACCGGTGCCGCTCGCCACTTGGCGGTCGGCGCCCCTGTCCGTCCGGCGGGCCGTCCCGGCCGCGGACGCCGGGTCCGCGGCCGAGACGTGGTGGCTCACGCCGCCGTGAGGATGTCGATCACCTCCAGGGCCGCGTCGGGGCGGCCGACGACCACGACGACGTCGCCCGGGCGGAACCGGTACTGCCGGGGCGGCGCCACCAGGACCTCCTCGTCGCGGACGACCGCGGCGACGACCGCGCCGGCCACGCCCGTGTCGGCTGACGGGCGGCCGGCGCCGATGAGCACCTGGAGCACCGCCACCCGGTCGGCGTACCGGTCGAGCCGGGCGCAGTGCACGGTCGGGCCGCGCACGCCGAGCACGTCGGCGAGGACGCGCGCCTCCGCCGGGCCGAGCAGCACCCCGGTCATGCGCGTGTCGGGGTCGGCCGGGTCGTAGACGACGAGCTCCCTGCGGTCGTCGGCGTGCTGGACGATCCCCACGTGGTGGCCGTCGTCGGCGTGCAGCAGGTGCAGGGTGCCGACGCCGGGAAGTGGATGCTGACGCACAATGCCTCCCTCGGCGGTCATGAGAAGTACCGCAGCCAGACGTAGCCCCACGCGACGACCGTGGTCATCACCGTGGTGACAATGCCGTAGCGGGTGAACTGCCAGAAACTGATCGGTTCGCCGGCCTTCGCGGCGATGCCGAGCACGACCACGTTGGCGCTCGCGGCCACCGCGGTACCGTTGCCGCCGAAATCGGCGCCGAGTGCGAACGCCCACCACAGTGAGCGCCCCGTCTCCGGGTCGGGCGTGGTGGCGACGAGATCCTCGACGATCGGGGCCATCGTCGCCACATACGGGATGTTGTCGAAGAACGCCCCCAGGACCGCCGAGCCGAACAGCAGCCCGGTGGCGGCCACGAAGTAGTCGCCACCGACCTGGGCCGACGCCCACCCGCCGATGCGGTGGATGACGCCGGTCTCGACGAGGCCGCCGACCATGACGAACAGGCCCATGAAGAAGACGAGCGTCGACCACTCGACCTCCTCCAGGTACCGCTCGGTGCTCACCCGGGAGACGAGCACCATCAGCCCGGCGCCGAGCAGCGCGATGATGGCCGGCTCGACGTGGATGACCGCGTGGAGCGAGAACCCGGTGACGACCAGCGCCAGCACGGAGAGGCAGCGCACGAGCAGCCCCCGGTCGGTGATGGACGCCCGCTCGTCGAGGGCCATGACCTCGGCGACGCGCTCCGGGTGGTACTCGAAGCGCTTGCGGAACATCACCCAGCCCAGCAGCACGAACAGGGCGAACGCGATCACGACGACCGGCGCCATGTGCACCACGAAGTCGTTGAAGGTGAGCCCGGCGCGGCTGCCGATGATGATGTTCGGCGGGTCGCCGATCAGCGTCGCCGCGCCCCCGATGTTGGACGCGAGCGCCTCCGCGATCAGATACGGTACCGCCGAGATGCCCAGCTTGCGGCAGACCAGCACGGTCACCGGGGCGACCAGCATGATCGTGGTGACGTTGTCCAGGAACGGCGACGCGACGGCCGTGATGACCATGAGCAGCACGAACAGCCGGTACGGGCGGCCCTTGGACCGCTTCGCCGCCCAGATCGCGAGGAACTCGAAGACCCCGGTCTGCTTGATGACCCCCACGATGATCATCATGCCGAGCAGCAGGAAGATCACGTTCCAGTCGATGCCGGCGTGCTCGGAGAAGAACACGTCCTCGCCCGGCACCAGGCCCAGCAGCGCCATCAGCCCGGCCGCGAACAGCGCGACGGCGACGCGATGGACCTTCTCGGTGGCGATGAAGATGAATGCGACCGTGAAGATCACGATCGCGGCGACGGCGCTCACGGCTGCCCCGGCGGGCCGTGGACGGTGACGAGCGGACGGAGACACAGCGGTATGCGAACCATGGGAGACCTCCTGAAAGGCAACACAACGAGGCCGTCGACCCGGAAGGGTCACGGCTGTGCTTCTCGTGCCTCAGGAGATCGGCGGGCCCCGGCAGCCCGGGGTGCCGACGCACCGTCCACGATGGACGATCTGCTCGGCGGTGAAGCCGGCGGCCTGCGCCAGGCGGGGATCGAGCGCCACGACGTCGGGCAGCGTGGCGTGCCACACCTGCCCGTCGGCCGGTTTGACGGGCGGCTTCAGCGCCTCCGCACCGGGCGCCACGACGGCGGCGGCGCTCGCGGTGCGCGCGACCTGGAACGTGTCCCCGGGCAGCGCGTGGTGCGCGTGGGACAGGCCGAGCAGGAGCGCGCACATGGTCAGGGCGAGCCCGACGGCGGCGGACCGCAGCGCGGAAGCGTTCTTCATCCCGCACCTCCAACCGGCCGCCGAGTCCCAGAGTTTACCAGGTAGCAGGGTGGTCACCCCCGCGTCCTCAATGGACAGCACCCGCAGGGTCACCCACGACGCCGATCCGCATCGACGTCGGTGAGCCGCCCGGCGACCGGCCGCAGCGCCTCGCCGGCCGTCACAGGCCGGGCAGGGTCGGCTGGGCGTCGTACACCGGCCAGCCGTCCGGGCCGCGGCGGACCTCCGGGGTGAGCCGGTGCGGCTGGCTGACGCCGGGCTCCAGCAGGTGCTCGACGACGGCGCCGCGCAGCACGAGCGCGTCCGCGACGAGCATGCGGTGGCAGTGCCACCACAGGGTCTCGGCGCACATGAGCGCGGGCAGCTCCGTCGCAGCCCGCGCGATCAGGCCGTCGACCGCGGCGCGGAACGCCGGGGTGTCCATGTGGTCGGCGTAGGCCGCGAAGGCGGCGTTGCGCAGCCCGGTGTGCCGCGACGGTGACGTTGCGTGCCGGCGTCCGCCGAGCGTTTCACCCTCCCAGGTGTACCGCAGCCCGGCGTCACGCACGGCCGCGGCGAGCGCCTCCTGGCCGAACTGCGGGTGCCGCCGGGACCCCGGGAACCGCCGCACGTCGACCACCGTGCCGACGCCCGCCCCGGTGAGGATCGCCAGGAACGTGTCGATGGGCCGCGCGCCGTGCCCGACGGTACGGATCCGAACCGGCTCCACGCCGCCACGCTACCCGTACGCGACCGCGGCGGCGGGGTTGCCGCGGCTCCGGTAATCCTGGCCGCGCCGCCGCCGCGCGGCCGTAGGGTCGGCGTCGACAGAGGGAGGGATCGATGCTTGACGCGGGAGGCGATCCGGTCGAGCGCGACGCCGAACGGCCCGCGCTGCGCCCGGTGTACCGCCGACCGGCCCCGCCCCGGCCGCGGTTCGCGCCGCCGTCGGTGTGGGTGCTGTCGGTGGTGGTGACACTGCTCGGCCTGTACGGCACGCTCCGCGGCGCCGCCGGGATCGCCGGCGCCGACGACGAGGAGGCGGCGCTGCTCCTCGTGTTCCGCACGCTGCTGTCGGCGGGCCAGGTCGCGTGCGGCGCCGCCCTGCTGGCCGGCCGCCGCTGGGGCCGCACCGGCTCGACGGCGCTGTGCGCGGTGAACTTCGCCCTGGCCGTCGCCGGCGCGCTCACCGAGACGCTCACCCCGTTGCAGGTGTGGCTCGGCACCGCCGTCAACCTGGTCCTGTTCCTCGCCCTGCTGGGCCCGCGGGTCTACGCCTGGACCGACGGCCGCTGACGGCCGCTGACGGCCGCGGTCCGCCGCGCGGGACGGACCGCGGCGTCGCCGGTCAGCCGCGGCGCTGGGTGAAGCGCACCAGGTTGCCGGCCGGGTCGGTGAAGGCGCAGTCGCGGACGCCGCCGGGGCGGGTGATCGGCTCCTGCATGACCTCGGCGCCCGACGCCTCGACGTGCTCGAACGTGGCGTCGCAGTCGTCGGTCGTGAACGCGAGGCGGCCGCCCGCGTCACCGGGGTCGAGGACGATCCGGACGTCCGGCTGCGACGGCGGGCTCACCGTCACCCATGGGTCTCCCTCGTGTACCGCGAAGCCGAGCACGTCCCGGTAGAAGCGCACCGCCCGGTCGACGTCGTCGACGGGGAGGGCGCACATCGACAGGGCGCGGATCATCCGTGCGCGCCGGTGCTCAGGAAGACGATCTCCAGCTCGCGGATGCGGTCCGGGTCGGCGTCGATCGTGATGCCGGTGATCCTGTCGTGGCTGACGGTGAAGCTGAAGACCGCCCGCGTACCCCGGCGTCGCCGTCCAGAAATCGCTGCCGGGACTGATCAACCTGCTCGAA
>NZ_JBEXCY010000057.1:0-58513 GCF_040605515.1 Dactylosporangium sp. NPDC005572
CCGCCGGCGGCCGCGGCGGCACCGCCGGCCGTGAGGACGCCCAGCGCCCACAGCGCGGTCCGGCGCCTCATCGCGACGGGGCGGGCGACCGGCCGCCGTGCCGGATGCACGCCGCCTCGGCCTCGTCGAACTGCGGGTCGAGCCGGATCGACTCCGGCACCTCGCGGTCCAGGTCCGGCTCCGGGTCGGGGAAGTCCTCGACGCCGTGGGCGCGCATGCAGCGCGACTCCTCGCGCGCGGCGTCGAGCTTCGCCGAGCGGTCCTCGGGGCTCAGGACGCTCTCGTACTGCCGGCAGGCCGCCATGGCGGCGGCCAGCACCTCGGCGTCGATCTGGCTCTTGTCGTACCCGCCGCCGATCCTGAGGCCGCCATCCGCGTTCGCGACCGGGTCGGCCTCGGGCACGCCGTGCTCGCGCATGCAGCGGGCGTGCCGCACGGCCTGCTCCCGGGCGTCGGCGGTGGCGGTCGGCGGTGCCGCCGGGCCGGCGCCGGGCGATGCCGTGCACGCGGCCACCCCGAGCACGAGCCCGGCCAGCCCGGCCAACCCGGCCAGGCCGGCGATCCACACGCGTCTCGTCATGGGCTCCAGTGGACCCGGGAGGCCGCAACGGTACCGTTGCCGCGTCTGTAACACCCGTGTAACCCCGGGTCGCCGAGACTGCGGGTGTGCGCGTGTTGCTCATCGAGGACGAGACGGTGCTGGCCGAGCAGGTCGCCGACGGCCTGCGCGACCAGGGGATGGCGGTGGACGTCGCCGCCGACGGGCTGGACGGGCTGCACAAGGCGACCGCGAACCGGTACGACGTCGTGATCCTCGACCGGGACCTGCCGCGGCTGCACGGCGACCAGGTCTGCACCGCCCTCGCGGCCGGCGACGGCGGCCCCCGGGTGCTCATGCTCACCGCGGCCGGCGAGGCGGCCGACCGGGTCGCGGGCCTGACCCTCGGCGCCGACGACTACCTGCCGAAGCCGTTCGTGTTCGCCGAGCTGGTCCTGCGGGTGCGGGCCCTGGCCCGGCGGGCGGCCGGCGCGCCGCGGGTGCTGCGCCGGGCCGGCCTCACGTTCGACACCGCGCGCCGCGTCGTCACCCGCGACGGCCGCACCATCCCGCTGACCACCAAGGAGCTGGCCGTGCTGGAGATCCTCATGACCGCCGACGGCGCCGTGGTCAGCTCCGAGGACCTGCTCGAACGGGCGTGGGACGAGCACGCCGACCCGTTCACCGCCACTGTGCGGGTGACGCTCGCCCGGCTGCGCCGCAAGCTCGGCGAGCCGCCGCTGATCGAGACGGTGGTGGGGGCGGGGTACCGGCTGTGAGGCACCCGTCGATCCGCCTGCGCCTCACCGTCGTCTCCGCGGTCGTGCTCGTCGCCGCCTGCGCCGCGCTGCTGGCGCTGAACTACTGGCTGCTGTACCACAGCCTGTACAACAACATCCACGACCCGACCCCGGCCGAGCTGGCGAAGATGCGCAGCACGCCGCCCGGCGCCGCCCCCGAGCTGGGCGAGAAACTGCGCGTCGCGGACATCGACGCGGCCCGCATCGCCGAGCTGCGCCGCGAGACGCTCCTGGGCACCGCGGGTGCGTCCGCGCTCGGCCTGCTCGTGACGGCCGTCGCCGGCCTGGGCATCTCGTGGGTCGTCGCGGGTCGCCTGCTGCGCCCGCTGCGTACGCTGACCGCCGCGACCCGCCGCATCTCGCAGGACCGCCTCGACGAGCGGATCGCGCTGACCGGCCCGCACGACGAGCTGCGCGAGCTGGCCGACACGTTCGACGCGATGGTCGGCCGCCTGGAGGCGGCGTTCGCCAGCCAGCGCCGCTTCGTCGCGGACGCCGCCCACGACCTGCGTACTCCCCTGGCCATCGTGCGCACCGGCCTGGAGGTCCAGCTGGCCAAGCGCTCCGCCACGCCCGCGCAGTGGGAGGACGTGGCCCGCCGCGCGCTGACGGCGACGTCCCGCGCGGAACGGATGCTGGACGGCCTGCTCGCGCTGGCCCGCAGTGACAGCGGGGTGCTCGCGCGGGAGCCGTACGACCTGGCCCTCGCCTCGGCGGCGGCGTTGAGCGCGGTGGACGAGGAGGCGGCCGCGCTGACGGTGACCGCCGACCTGCGCCCGGCCCCGGTGACGGGCGACCCGGTGCTGCTGGACCGCCTGGCCGGCAACCTGGTCGACAACGCGGTCCGGCACAACCACCCGGGCGGCTGGGTGTCGGTGTCGACCGGCCCGGAAGGGCTCACGGTCCGCAACAGCGGCCCGCCCGTCCCACCGGCGGACCTGGACCGCCTGTTCGAGCCGTTCCAACGCCTGACGACGGGCCGCGCCGCCAACCCGTCGTCGACGGGCCTGGGCCTGGCGATCGTCCGCTCGATCGTGCACGCCCACGCGGGCACGATCACGGCGGCGGCGAACCCCGACGGCGGCCTGACCGTCACCGTCACGCTGCCCGAGCTCACCGTGCCAGCTGCGCCGCGGTGAGTTCGGCCAGGATACGGTCCGGTGCGAGGAACGGGCCCATGTGGCCCAGCCCCTCCATGGGTACGTAGGCCTTGGCCGGCGCCTCGATCCGCTCCACGTACTCCTGCGCCAGTTCCGGCAGTGCCCAGGTCTCGTTCGCGCCCTGCAGGATCAGCACCGGGACCTCGAACGTCGTGCCCAGCCGCTCCGGCGTGACCGCCATCGTCTCGGCGTACAGGTGCTGGGGAAAGGCCATCACGTCGCCGAACCAGGCGAGGATGTCCCGCAGCGAGTAGCCCGGCATCAGCAGGACCCGGGCGATCGCGATGTTCCGCCACGTGGTCCCCTCCGGGTCGACGGCCATCGCGTAGCGCAGCCGGCGGGTCCACTGGTCCACCTTCGGGTACGGCGGCGGGCCGAGCTTCACGAGTCCCTTGACCACCCGGTGCTTCCCCGCCGCCCGGGTCGCCGCGAGCAGCCGCTCGTACGCGACGGCCTCGTTGCGCTCCATGTCCACCATCTGGCCCATGCCGACGTACGCGTGGAACAGGTCGGGCCGGCGGCGGGCCATGCCGACGCCGATCACCGTGCCCTGGGAGTGGGCCGCCAGCACCATGCGGTCCTGGCCGAGGCGCTCGCGCAGGTGCTCGGCGAGCTCGATGCCGTCGGTGATGAGGCGGTCGAACGTCCACTCGGCGTCACCGCGACCGCGGGCCGCCCGGCGGGTCCGGCCGACCGTGCGACGGTCCCACTGCACGACCGTGAAGTGCTGTTCCAGGGAGGTGTACAGCGGGGTCAGCGGAATCATCGACGCGCCGTGCGGGTGCAGCCACAGCAGCACCGGGTTGGCCCGGTCGGCGCCCCGGACCTGCACCCACTGGTCCACCCCGCCGATCCGCACGAACCCACTCTCGTTGATGCCCGCCGGTGGCAGGGCAAGCCGGCGGGCGACCGACCGGCGGCGCAGCATGACGAACCCGAGCGGCGCGGCGATCACCACGACGACGGCGACAGCGAGCAGCATCCATGTCATAGTGAGAAGGTGACATGACAAAATCTACATGTCAATATCTAGGTGTGTACGGTGTCGGGACAGGAGGTTGGGATGTCGCTGCGCTACGCCCTGCTCGGGTTGCTCGCCGAGGAACCGGCGAGCGGCTACGACCTGGCCCGCAAGTTCGAGCGGAACCTGCGCCGGTACGCCTGGCACGCCCAGCACAGCCAGATCTACCCGGAGCTGAACCGGCTCGCCGCCGACGGCCTGGCGGCGGTCGTCGAGGAGGGCCCGCGGGGCCGGCGCACCTACGCGATCACCGACACCGGGCGGGCCGAGCTGCGCCGCTGGGTGCTCGACCCGAACGACGACCCGGTGGTCCGCAACGAGCACACCCTCCGGCTCTTCCTGCTGTCCACACTGGACGTCGAGGACGCCCGGAAGATGCTGCGGCACCAGGCCGAGGGCAGCCGGCTGGAGTACGAGCGCCTCCGCGCCGCGATCGACGCGGCCGGCGCGTCGGGCCGGGCGCCGGTCGAGCTGTTCGCCAGCGAGCTCGGCGCGCGGTACTTCCAGGTCCTCCACGAATGGGCGCTCTGGGCCCTGGACCACCTCGACAGCGAGTAGGCGCCCTCGTCAGTGCTCGAGCGCGACGTGCTGCAGCGCTCGCGCCAGGCCGGCCACGTCGACGCCGGCCAGGTGGTCGAGAAGGTGCCGGCGGACGCTGGCCAGGTTGCTCGGCCAGGCCCGGTCCAGGCGGGCGCGGCCGGCGTCGGTGAGCACGGCGGTCCAGCCGCGGGCGTCGTCCGCGGCCCGGACCCGCTCGACCGCGCCCTGCTCCTCCAGGCGGCCGACGATGCGGGTCATCCCGCTCAGCGACAGCTCGCAGGCGGCGGCGAGCTCGCCCATCCGCAGCCGCAGCCCGGGCGCCTCCGACAGCCGCATCAGGGCCGTCCACTCGCTCAGTGACAGCCGCTGCTCGCGCATCAGGTCGGCGTCGATCGCCCTCGGCAGGGCGTACATCAGCCGGGGCAGCGCCCGCACCAGCGCGTCCTCGTCGGGGGTCAGCGGCCGCGGTGTCGTCATGGTCACAGCTTACTTGCTTGGCGAAGCAAGTTCACACCGCCTACTACTTGGCTGGTACTTGCTTGACGAAGCAATGAGCGAGGGAGGACCCCATGGCAACGCTCGACGGGAAGGTCGTGCTCATCACCGGGACGGCCGGCGGGCAGGGCCGGGTCGCGGCGCAGGTCTTCACGCGGGAGGGCGCGCGGGTGGTCGGCACCGACATCCAGGCCACCGCGAACGACGAGACGGTCGCGCTGGTGCGGCGGGCCGGCGGCGAGATGACCGGCCTCGCGCCGGTCGACCTCACCGACCCGGACCAGGCGCGGCGCGTCGTCGAGGACGCCGTCGCCGCGTACGGCGGGCTGGACGTGGTCTACAACAACGCGGCCGTGCAGCGCTTCGGCCCGCTGCCGGACTTCTCCGTGGACGACTGGCGCACGACCGTGGCCGGCGAGCTCGACATCCCCTACTTCGTGTCGAAGTTCGCCTGGCCGCACCTGGTCCGGCGGGGCGGCGGCGTGATCATCAACATCGCGTCCATGGCGGGCATGGTGGCGGGTGCGGTACCGCCGATGGTCGGGCACAGCGCCGCGAACGCCGGCGTCATCGGGATGACCCGCCAGCTCGCCCTGGAGGGCGCGCCGCACGGGATCCGCGCGGTGGCGATCAGCCCCGGCCCGGTGCTGACCCCGGCCAGCGACCGCGACCTCGGCGACAACCGGGCGGCCCGGGACGCGATCACCGCGAAGACCCTGCTCAAGCGGTTCGCCCGGCCGGAGGAGATCGTCGAGCTGGCGGCGTTCCTCGCCTCCGACCGCGCGTCGTACATCACCGGCGCCAACTACCCGGTCGACGGCGGAGCGACCGCCTGGTAGCGCTGCACAACGCGGCACCGGCCCGCACCGCCCGTTCGGCTCCGCGGGTGGGCCGGGCCGCGCGCGCCTCGGCCCGCCCACGGTGACTCAGCGGACCGGTAGCCGGCCGCGGGCCAGGGACGGCGTGCGCATCCGCAGCAGCGGTACGCCCACGCCGTAGGTGACGAAGTGGCCGACCGGCTCGATCTCGATGACGCAACACCCGGCCCGCCGCTGCGGCGGGACCAGACGCGCGAGCGGGCCGTCCGGCAGCTCGGCGGCCGGTTGGACGGTCGCGGTGCCGTGGAAGCTGACCGTCGCCGGCGGGATCGGGAACAGCAGCGCCAGGATGCCGCCGCGGCGCACCGGCACGGTCACCGCGACCCGCCCGGACAGGCCGATGTGCCGGGCCTTCCAGCTGTCCTCGGCGACCGCCACGTACATCCGCCGGCGGTCGACCACGTACACCACACCGCTCGATCGCGGTTCGCCCGCCGGCGTGACGTAGCCGAGCACCGCGAACGACGCCCTGGTGAGGTCCCGCCAGATCCGCTCGACTGTCGCGGCCATCGTGCGCTCCTTTCCCTCAGTGGTGCGCGCCGGTCAGCGCGGCCCAGTCGCGCTCCATGCCGGCCAGCACGACCGGCAGGTCCGGGAACCGGGCGCGGTCGGCGATCGCCGTGACCACGAGCCGCCCCGCGTACGACAGCGCCAGGAAACTGATCGCGAGGTTCCCGGCGAGCGCACCGACCGGCACCAGCTCGATCGCCGGCGCGCCGAGCACCCGGACCGGCGCGGGCGGCCCCGGCACGTTGCTCACGACAAGGTTGACCAGGTGCTGGCTCCGGCTGAGCCGCCGGGCCAGCCCGGTACGCGCCACTGCGACCATGAACCCCTGCTGCGCGACGGCCGCCTGGCCACGCTTGGCCCGCGCCGTCTCGGCCGCCACGGCCCGCAGCCGGGCGCGCGGGTCGGCGTCGCCGACCGGCAGCCGCACCACGACGCTGCCGTTGTGGTTACCCCCGGCGGCCCCATCCCGGCCGCCCGCCAGCTCGGCCGGTCCGCCCGCCAGCTCGGCCTTGCCGCTTGCCGGCTCGTCCCGGCCCCCCGCCGGTCCGTCCGCGCCGCCTGCCGGCTCTTCCGGGCCGCCTGCGGACCCATCCCGGCCGCTTGCCGGTCCGTCCGCGGCGTGCAGTGCGACGGTCACCGCGACCCGCAGCTCCAGGCCGCTCACCGGCTCGCCGCGGGCCAGGAGCAGCTCGCGCAGCCCGCCCGCGACGACGGTGAGCAGCACGTCGTTGGCCTTGCCGCCGGCCGCATGGGCGACGGTCTTCGCCTCGGCCAGGTCGAGCCGCACCACGCCGAGCCGCCGGCCGACCCCGATCGGTCCGTTCAGCGACGTCCGCGGCGCCGCCCACGCCCGACGCAGCGTCTGCCACGCCCCGCCCAACGTCGACCCGGCCCTGCCCATCGTCGGCCCGGCCCTTCCCCTCGCTGGCTCGGCACCGCCCTTCGCCGGCCCTGCACCGCGCAGCGTTGGCTCGGCCCTGCCCATCGCCAGCCCATCAGCGCCCATCGCCGGCCCGGCAGCGTCCTTCGCCGGCTCGGCGCCGAGTGCTGTCCGTGCGGTGCCGGACCCGGGGCCCCGGCTCCGTCCCGTGCCGGGCCGGGCGCGCCGGATGCCGCGCAGGCGCTCGACGACGAGCTGCCGCCACGGCGGCGGTGGCGCCGGCGCCCACGGGGCTTCGGCGGCGGACGGCGGGTCGAGCAGCGCGCCGAGCAGGCGGACCGCCGCGGCACCGTCGCCGACCGCGTGGTGGAGCTGCACCACGACGGCGACCCGGTGGTCGGGCAGGCCGGTGACGATCCAGAGGTACCACAGCGGCCGGGCCCGATCCAGCGGCGCCGCCAGCAGCCGCTCGGTCAGCCGGAGCAGCTCGGCCTCCCCGCCGGGGGCCTCGACGGCGACCGCCGCGACGTGCCGCTCGACGCGGAAGCCGGGATCGTCGACCCAGATCGGGCGTCCGGCGAGCAGCCCCGGGCGGTACACGACCTGCCGCAGCCGCGGCGCCCCACACACCCCGGCCCGCAGCCGCGCGTGAATGGCGGCCAGCCGCGGCCGCCCGGCGGCGTCGAGCAGCCCGCACCCGTCGACCATCGCGATCACCCCGACGTGCATGGGGGTGTCGGCCGCCTCGACCGCGAGGTTGGTCAGGTCGAACGCGCTGAGCCGCTCGATCCGCATACCCCGACGATGGCCCGCCGGGTCCGCCGACGGCAGGGTCCAAGGTCCCGTCGCCACCGGCCGAGGTACGCGGCCATCACCGCGCGCGGCAGGCCAGGGCTCACGGCGGCGGCCTCGACGACGTCCGGCTCCGGGTCGTCGGGCATCGGGGACCCTCGCCGTTACGTGGTAGGAAAACTGGTGCCAGAGCCCCGGTTTTCCTACCACGTCATCCGGCGCTCAGGAATAGACCTCCATCTCGTACAGCGAATAGCCCCACTGACCGGACAGGGCCACGCCCTGCATGCGGACGTACCTTGCCTGGCCGCTCACCGCGAGGCGTTCCGTGCCGCCCGGTGAGTTCGCCTGGGTGTAGGCGTCGCGCCAGGTCGAGCCGTCCGTCGACGCCTGGAGTTTGTACGACTTCGCGTACGACGTCTCCCAGCGCAGGACCACCTCGCGCAGGTTGTACGTGGCGCCCAGGTCGACCTGGATCCAGTTGTTCGGGTCCTGGCTGGCGGCCCACCGGGTGGCGAGGTCGCCGTCGACGGCCTTCGCCGCGGTCTGGTCGGCGCTCGACGACGAGGACGCCGTGGCCGGCCGGCCCTGGGCCAGGTTGACGGCCGCCGCGCTCAGCGTCAGCTCCACCGTCACCGTGCGGCCGCGGACCAGCGGCAGGACCCGTGCGATGCCGCCCAGCGGGGAGGACTGCACCGTGACGCCGTCGGCGGTGACGGCGGTGATGCCGGAGCGCTGGATCAGGGTCAGGTTCTGGTCGATGTTCGACGTGAGGGTCACCCGTACCTTGCGGGTGTCCATGTCCCAGGTCAGGTTGTCGATGCGGAACTGGCCCTTGCCGAGCATGCCGTTGATCGAGCCCTTCCGCAGGGACTTCGGCAGCGCGGGCAGCACCTCGAGCGTGCCCGGCCTGCTCGTCGCGAGCATCTCCATCATGACCGTGGGCACGGAGTTGGCGACGTCGGTGGCGAAGACGCCGTGGTTGTTGTAGTGGGACGTGGCCATGCTCGTGTAGTAGTAGTCGTCCTTGGCGAAGCGGAGCAGCTTCGCGTTGACCGAGTCGGCGTTGTTGAGGTCGGCCGCGATGAGCGCGCCGTGCAGCAGGCCGTGCCCGGCGTTCTCGTAGGACCCGGCGTCCTTCTTCTGCAGGAAGACCTGCGCGGCGTTGTACTGCGCGCGGTTGGTCTCCGGCGTGATCTCGCGGTACGGCCACACCGGCATGAGGCCGCTGGAGTGCCGGTGCTGGTAGTTGTTCTTGTTCGCGAGGTCCGGCCAGGCCCACTCGGCGAGGGCGCCGTCGTTGTTGATGATGTACGGCGGGAGGTGGTCGAGCTTCTCCTGCCACACGGGGATCTTGTCGGCGTCGCGGCCGAGTGCGCGGCTGGTCTGGATGAGCGTCGACAGGGCGAACCGGGCGCCCGAGATGTCGTAGACCGAGTTCACGGACAGCGGCACCCCGCCGGGCGGCGTGTTCTCCGGGGAGATCGACCCGGCGAAGATGTAGTTGCCGTTGCCGTCCTTGCGCACGAGGAAGTCCTCGTAGAAGTCGCCCATGTCGCGGATCAGCGGGTAGTACTGGTTGGCCAGGAACGTGGTGTCGCCGGTCACCTGGTAGTACTCCCAGAACGGGTACAGCAGCCACGACTCGCCGCCGGTCACGTACTGGTACGGGTAATCATAATTAATGTTTGATATGAGCCCCTCGTTGTTGGGCGTGTTGCCGCCGGTGAGCATGCCGCGGGTGCCGAGCAGCTTGCGGGCGTTGGTGCGGAAGTCGGCCTGCCACTGCTGGTTGAGCCAGAAGTAGCCCTGCATCGCCTCGGGCATGTTGCCGATGTTGCCGCCGGAGATCTGCAGGTTGAGGTTGGCGTCGAGGTGGTAGTAGCCGTCCCAGCCGACGTTGCTGTCGCCGGTCCAGTTGCCGAGCAGGTCGGGCGCCGCGGTCTCGTTGCTGGAGGCGAGCAGGTGGTAGCGGCCGGCGTTGAACATCCGCTCGTACAGCGCGGGGATCGGCGCCGACGCGGTCTTCTGCTCGGCCAGGAGCTGCTCGGTGGACTTGGCACGGTCCTGCGCACCGGCGCCGAGGTCGAGCGTCACCCGGTTCATGATCGAGCTGTGCTTGCTGACGTGGCGGTTCAGCAGCGTCTGGTAGTCGCCGCTGAGCCCGTTGAGCCGGGACTGCAGCTGCTGGCGGTTCCACTCCGTCTCGGCGGTCACGCCGCCGTTGAACGTCCCGTCGTACCGCTGGGTCAGCGTCAGCAGCAGCACGTACGTCGCGTTGGTGACCTGGACGTCGGTGCCGTCCATCGTCTTGGTGCCGTCCGTGACGATCCGCGTGACGCCCTCGTAGCCGGCGTTGTAGGTGCCGCCGGCGTACTTCGCGCGCAGGTTCAGGAAGTTGACGTTCGAGGCGTTGGTAAAGGTGACGCCCTTGTTGAGCAGGTTCATGCCCGGGTCGATGGACAACCCGAGCTTGACGCTGAGCCGCTGCCCGGACGGCGCCGGCAGGTACTGCACGGCGGCCCCGTCGGTGCGCGACACGAACGACGTGCGCTCCCACCCGCCGGCACCGTCGTTCCAGTTCACCTTCACCAGCCCGGCGGAGTAGTCGGTCGAGCGGCTGTAGTTGCTGACCGAGCCCGAGCCGGTGAGCTGCATGGTCATCTTGAAGCCCGGGTGCTTGCTGCCCTCTCCCCCGCCCTGGTACCCCTGGACGTTGGCGGCCAGCTGGTTGGCCTGCTGGTACTGCCCGGCGATGAGCAGGTCCCGGATCCGGTTGATGTCGGTGGCGCTGACCGTGTTGAACGTCCGGTGCGGCCGGGCCTCCGACCGCGCCATGAAGAAGTCCTTGTCGTTGAACACGGTCGTCTCGCTGCGCGGGTTACCGAAGACGATGATGCCCTGCTTGCCGTTGCCGGCGAGGAGGCCGTTGGCCCAGTCGGCGTACGTCTGCGGGTAGCTGGTCGACGGCGCGACCGTGGCCGAGCCGCCACCGCCGCCGGTCGAGCCGGTCCCCCACACCTCGAACTCCCACAGCGAGTAGCCCCACTGCGTGTTCGGGGTGACGCCCTGCATCCGCACGTACCGCGTGGTCCGGCCGACGGTGACCGAGTCGCTGCCCCCGTCGCCGGTGGTGGTGGAGTAGACGTCGGTCCACTGGGTCCCGTTGTCGGACACCTGCACCTTGTACCCGCGCGCGTACGCCGCCTCCCACGACAACGTCACCGTCGAGACGGCGGCGGCGGTGCCGAGGTCGACCTGGATCCAGGCGTTGTTGTCGTTGCTGTGGTCGCTCGACCAGCGGGTCGAGGTGTTGCCGTCGATCGCGTTGGCCGCGGTCAGCGTGCCGTCCTGGTAGGAGGCGGTCGCGCTGGCGCCGGCGTTGCGGGCGAGGTTGACGGGCGTGTCGGCCGCGGCCGAGGGCAGCCGCAGCGCGGCCGGCGCGAGGATCAGCACCGCGAGCGCGACGCCGAGGAGTCGCCGTTTCATCGATTACCTCTCTTTCAGCGGGTGCTGACGCGCAGCGAGGAGATGGCGTCGTTGTTGCCGGAGTTCACGAGGTTCGGGGTGTCGGCGGTGAACGTCCACGCCGTGCCGGCGAAACCGGCGTCGGCGTACGCGGTCACCGAGTAGCCGGCCGGCACGCGGATCGAGGAGACGGTGTCGTTGGCGATCCCGGCCGCCTGGAGCTGGGCCAGGTCGTAGTTGCCCACGCCGAGCGTCGCGCCGGCGCCGGTGTAGTTGGCGTCGGCGTAGAACGACGGGCCGGCGCTCGTCGCGGCGGTACCGTAGACCTCGAATTCCCAGAGTGAATAGCCCCATTGCGTGGCGGGCGTGACGCCCTGCATCCGCAGGTAGCGGGCGCTGCGGCCGACGGTGACCGAGTCGGTGCCCCCGTCGCCGGTGGTGGTGGAGTACACGTCCGTCCACTGGGTCCCGTTGTCGGACACCTGCACCTTGTAGCCGCGCGCGTACGCCGCCTCCCAGGCGAGGTTCACCGACGACACGGCGTAGCCGCCGCCGAGGTCGACCTGCAGCCACGCGTTGTTGTCGTTGCTGTGGTCGCTCGACCAGCGCGTCGCCGAGTTGCCGTCGATGGCGTTGGCGGCGGTCAGCGTGCCGTCCTGGTACGACGCCGTCGCCTGGGCGCCGGGGTTGCGGGCCAGATTGACCGGCACGTCGGACGGCGGCGCCGGCGGCTTCGGGACGGTCTGCCCGGCCGGCGGCCACAGCGTGAACGTGTTGGCGCCGCCGCGTGCGTTCGCGAACGGGCCGGCCATCGTGTTGGTGGTGCTGACCGCGGCACCGAAGAAGTCGGTGGTGACGTCGGCCGCGATGCTCTCGTTCGCCCGCGGGATCACGCCGACGCGGCTGCGCGTCGCCGGGGTCAGGCCGGTGATGCCCGACGCGTTGAGGTCGAAGCTGAGCGACATCTGGGTGTTGGTCGAGGTGTACCGCACGTTCGACAGCGCGCCGGTGAAGTTGCCCTCCTTGACGTGGGTCTTGCCGGTCGCGTTGTCGGGCAGCGTCGAGCCCTGGACGAGGTTGTTGTACCAGAAGAACTTCTGCGGGTTCGTGATCGCGGTCGACTCGTTCATCGTGCCCGGCTGGAAGTAGTAGGCGTCGCGCCCGCTGCCGTCGATGTTGATCCGGCCGTTGTCGATGAACAGGTTGTTGGCGAACACCACGCCGGTCGCGTCCAGCGTGCGGATGTCGCTGTTGCCGATGAAGACGTTGTTGTCGACGAGGATCGGCCCGTGGACGGCCTCGGCGTAGTACCCCCAGGGCGTGTTCATGACGATGTTGCCGGTGACGCGGACGTTCTGGTTGCCCCAGTCGGTCCAGATGCCGGCAGAGTTGCCGCCCTTGGAGCTCTTGATGTAGTTGCCTTTGATGAGGCCCTCGTTCATGTAATGCACTTTGATCGGGGCCGTCTCCGCGCCGCTGAACTCGTTGCGGTAGTTGGTGTCCTCGATCATGTTGTAGAGGATGTCGGAGTTCCACGAGAAGACGCCGGCGATGCCCGACTGCCCGGACTTGCCGATGTAGTTGTTGCGCACTACGTGCGAGCCGTACCTCGCGGTGTCGTGGAAGTGCGTGCGGGTCGTGCCGGGCCGGTTGCCGGCCCACTCGTCGCAGCCCAGGCCGATGTCGATGCCGATGGTGCGGGCGTTGAGCACGACGTTCTGCTCGATGATCCAGCGCAGGCCGCCGAAGACGCTGATCGCGCCCGCCTGCCGGCGCGACGGGCTGCTCGGGAAGTCGGAGTAGGTGTTGGCCGCCTGGTTGACCGTGAACCCGCGGACGGTGATGTAGCCGAGGCCCCACACGTCGGGGGCGAAGATCTGCCGGCGGACGTTGATCTCGGCGAGCTTGGCGTTCGGGTCGGCGGTGCCGAAGTTGGCCCAGATGGTCGTGGTACCGCCGGCGACCTGTGAGTACCACGTGTTCGCGCCGGACTGGACGTCGGCGAGCGACGGCTTCTCGAGGTACGCCTGCTCGCTCAGATAGACGTCGCCGGCGGTGTAGCCGGGGAAGGTCGCGTCGCCGCCGCCCTGGGGCTGGCCGGTCGCGTAGGGGTTGTACGCGCCGAAGAAGCTGCCGGGCAGGGACACGCTCCAGACGTTGCCGCTGGTGCGCGCCCAGTTGTTGATCTCCTCCGATCCCTTGATGACGACCTCGCCGTCGCCGGCGTTGGTGTACGTGATGCGGGTGGTGTCGCCGGTGCCGCCGCGGGCCGGCTTGACCGTCTCCCGGTAGAGGCCGGCGTGGACGAGGACGGTGTCGCCGGGCTGCGCGTCCTGGGCGGCGCGGTTGATCGTCAGGTACGGCGCGGCCTGCGTGCCCGCGTTGGCGTCGTTGCCGTTCTTGGCGACATGGATGGTGCGCGGGGCCGCCGCGGCCGGCTGGGCCGCGAGCAAGGTCGCCGCTATTGCGAGGGCACCGGCGGCCGCGCACAGCGACGTGATCCTGCGGTGGGTCATGGGGCTCCTTTGCGGAGACGAGCAGGGGGTGTACGCCTCGTTCGATCGAGGCGATGATGGGCGGACCCCCGGTGACGTCAGCGCGCCGTCGCGTCGTCTGCTGCGCGGCCACCACGGAAGGGCGCCACGCCCGGAGTGCATCGCTTGCCGACCCACGGATGGCGGCCGTGACCCGCGGCGCGATGACCGACTTTCATAATTAATCTATGCTCTCGTATCTGCGAAGCAATCTAAGGGCGCTCCGCCCGGACGTCAACCGGGGACGGACCCCGGACCAGCACGGCGACCGGATAGCGGCCCGATGCTCAACGCGCGGACCGGCCCGAGACCCGCGGCGCCGGGCGCGGGACGCGGGCGGGCGAGAGCTGGGGCCGCGGCCACGGCCCGGTACGCGGGCGGTACGCGGCCGCCGCGTGGGACGCCGGCGGTACGCGGGCTCAGGTCAGCGCCGCTACCTGAGGGCCGTGGCCCGGGGCGACCGAGCCCTGCAGGACCAGCGCGGCGCCGCCGATGGCGGCCGAGTCGCGGGGGTTGCTCGACAGGTCGACGTGGACGCCGTGGACGTCGCGGGCGAAGGCCCGCTCGGCCAGGCGGCGGCGGATCTCCGTGACGTAGATCGAGCCGGCCACGGCGAAGCCCGGGCCGGCCAGGACCAGGGTGTCGAGGTCCCACAGGTTGGCCAGGGTCACCGCGCCCTCGGCGAGCAGGGCCGCCGACTCGTCGATGAAGCGGCGGGCCTCGGCGTCGCCGTAGATGGCGGCGCGGGCCAGGACGTCGAAGGCCCGCGCGTCCGGGTCGTCGCGGTGGATCCGCAGGCGGGCGGCCAGGCCGCGGGTGGCGCGGGCGCGGGCGACGAGCCGGTGCGGGGCGGCGTACTGCTCCAGGCAGCCGCGGCTGCCGCAGTGGCAGGGCGCGCCGTCGCGGACCACGGTGAGGTGGCCGATCTTGCCGGCGTTGGAGCTGGCGCCGCGGTGCAGGGCGCCGTCGAGGACGACGCCGGAGCCGATGCCCGAGTTCATGTACAGGCAGCCGAACGTGCGCTCGCGGGAGATCTGGCGGCCCCAGAACTCGCCGATCGTGGCCGCGGCGGCATCCGTGTCGACGAGCACCGGCACGCCGAGCCGGCCCGTGAGGGCGTGCGCCAGGTCGAGGTCGGGCTGCGGCGGCAGGCCGGGCAGCGCCAGGAACCGGCCCCGCGCCACGTTCACCGGGCCCGGGCCCACCACGGCCATGCCGGCCACGCTCTGCGGGGGCAGGCCCAGGCCGTCGGTCACGTCGCGGTACAGCGTGGCGAGCCGGTCCACCACGGACCCCGGCCGGCCGTCGGCCGGGCCCGCGACGAGCTGCCGCCCGACGGTGCCGCCACGGGTGTCGGTGACGACGCAGGTGAGGGTGTCGGCGCCGACGTGGATGCCGACGCCGTACGCGGCGCGGGAGTTGATGACGAGCATGCTGCGCGGCTTGCCCCGCGTCGCGACCGTGTCGCCGGTCTCGCGCACGACGCCGTCGTCGATCAGGCGGCGCACGATGTTCGAGATCGTGGGCTGGGTCAGCCCGGTGGCCTTGACCAGCTCGACCCTACTGATCGGCCCGGACGAGCGGATGAGGTCGACGATGAGCGCACGGCTGCCGGGCCCCGCGGCCGCCGCCTCCCGTCGTGCCACCGTCGCCCACCTCTCGTCTCGCCGTACGCTGTCGCACGACTACGGTACGGGGACGAGACTAGCGGCGCGGACCCATGCGGGGGCGGCGGGAGTGCTTTTGTCGTACCCGCCTGGTAGGCGCCGCACGGACCGTCATCGCCTGGGCCGTGCAGCATCGGATCGGCACCCTCACCGTCGGCGACCCGCGCGGCGTCCTGCAGCTGGATGCTGGACGGCGGCAGAACCTCCGTCTCCGTCAATGGCAGGTCGGCCGCGCCATCGCCGTGCTTCGCGACAAGGCCGCGCTCGCCGGCATCACTCTGCGGCTCGTCGACGAGCGCGGCACCTCCTCCAGATGCCCCGCCTGCCAGCGCCGCGTCCGGAAGCCGGCCGGGCGGACCATGACTTGCACCAACTGCCGGACCATCGGGCACCGTGACCTGTTCGCGGCCGCCAACATCGCTGCTCGGACCGTCATCGGAACGAGCGCGGATCTCACGCCGCGGCGGCACCCATCGTGCCGACCGTGATAACGCACCGTCGAGCCGGACGGCATCTTCCTGGTGTCGGACCGTCCCGGCGTGACCCGCGCCGCCACCCGCCCCATCGCGGCGAGGCGACGGTACAAGGGTCGGTTGGCCAGCTGAGGCCCGCCCCGCCATCTACTACGGTGACGGGGAGTCGCTCGACCGCCTCACGCGGCGAGGAACCGCGACACGCTCGCCAACGTGGTGAGACTTCGCGGTCACAGCACTGGACGATTTCGGAGGGACCATGGCGACAGCAGCGCCCAGGCCGGGGACGCCGGTCGGCCTTGCCCTCGTCCGCGACGCCGAGGTTCTCGGCGCGGAGCCGTTCTTCCACGAGTTCATCGCCGGCATCGAGCGCATCCTGGTGCCGCTGGGTGTGCCGGTACTGCTGCAGGTCGTCGCCACCGTGGCCCAGGCCGCCGAGCGGATGCGCGCCTGGGCCCAGCACGGCCAGGTCCAGGGCATGATCCTCATCGACCTGCTCCCCGACGACGAACGCGTCGCGCTGGTCCGCAGGCTGCGCATGCCGACGGTCGTCATCGGCGACCCGGTCACTGCCGGCGGCCTGCCGACGGTGTGGACCCAGGACGACGTGGCGATGCGCGACGTGGTGTCGGCGCTCGTCGCGGGCGGCCACGAGCACCTGGGCCACGTCGGCGGCCCGGCCCAGATGGCGCACACGATCATCCGCCGCCACACGTTCGAGACCGCCGCGGCGTCGCTCGGCGCCCGCACGACGTCCTTCGAGGGCGACTACTCGGAGGCCGCCGGCGTCCGCGCGGTGGCCGACCTGGCCGCGCTCGCCCGCCGCCCCACCGCGCTGGTCTTCGACAACGACGTGATGGCCCTGGGCGCCCTGCACGAGGCGGCCCGCCTGGGCCTGGCGGTGCCGGACGACCTGTCCCTGGTCGCGTGGGACGACTCGGCGCTGTGCCAGCTGGCCGCTCCGCCGCTGACCGCGGTGAGCCACGACGTCCAGGAGCTCGGCGAGCTGGTCGGCCACACCCTGGCCGACGCGCTGGCGGGCGCGCCGACCGGCGTCGTCAACGCCCCGCCGGCCCGCCTGACGGTCCGCGGCTCCAGCCGCTAGCCCACCGCGGCGCCTCCCACCAAGGCACTCCCACGTCCCCAGCCCGCGCCCAAGTCCAGGCCCCAGCCCAGCCCAAGGCCCAGACCAGCGCGGGCGACGCCGCGCCGGGTAGATCTGCAACGCCGGCTCTCCAACTCACCGCCGCCTGCTTGCTTGACCTCGCCACAAGCGGCACTTTCATAGATTACTAATCTTAGTTATTGACTTCGGCGGGGGCGTCGAGGAAGCTGTCAGGCGAGCAAGGGCCGACACCAAGGCACGAGCGAGCGACACCGACAGCAAGCACCGAAGAAGCCAGCACTGCCGAATGCAAGCAAGAGGCACCGCCGATGCAGGCGGGCCAGCACCAAGCTGCGCCAACGGCAAACACCGCCGAAGCAAGCGCCCCGTTCACCCCCGCGGCGCGCCGTCCCGGGTCACACCCTGCCCGGATCACGCCCCACCCGCGACAGCGTCGATCGCCCGTGATCGACGCCGATGCATCCTGCCCTGCCCTGAACACCACCGCGCGAAGAAGTTGAGGAAGACCTATGGACCACCGCACCAGGCCGCGGTCCTTGCGTACCGTGGCCGCCTTCGTTGTCAGTGCCCTCGCGCTCGCCCCCGCGCTCGTCGCCTGCGGCGGCGACGACGGCGCGGCGAGCAGCGACTCCATCGACGTCGTCACCCGCTGGTCGGCCGGCAACTCGGCCGCCGCCGCCCAGAACCGGGTCCTGCAGGCGTTCACCGCCGAGACCGGGATCAAGGTCAACGTCACCGAGGGCCTCGAGACCATCGACGACCAGGTCGAGAACGCCGTCGCGGCCGGCAAGTCGCCCGACGTCGTGATCGTCAACCTGTTCGACAAGACCCTCGGCTGGCTCGACGCCGGGGTGACCGTGCCCGCCGACCAGTACGTCAAGGACTGGGGACTGGAGGGCAAGCTCAAGCCCGCCGCGCTGGACGAGTGGCGGGTCGGCGGCGCCGCCGGCGGCCAGCTGCAGGGGCTGCCGTTCTCCGGGTTCAGCTGGCCGCTGTGGTACAACAGCGACCTGCTCAAGCAGGCCGGCGTCGACAAGATCCCGGCGACGACCGACGAGCTCATCGCCGCGGCGGGCAAGCTGCGCGCCGCGAACATCGGGCCGCTCGTGGTCGGCGGCAACGACTGGACCGGGCAGAAGCTCTTCTACCAGATCGCCCAGTCGTACACCGACGCCAAGACCATGCAGCAGGTCATGCAGAAGGGCGGCTACTGCAGTACCGAGAAGGTCCTCGACGGCATCAAGCTGTTCACCCAGCTGCGCGACGCGGGCGTGTTCGTCGACAACGCGGCCGGGCTCATCGCCGACGGCATGTACGCCGCCTACTACTCGGGCAAGGCCGCGATCATGCCGGCCGGCTCGTGGGCGTACACCGAGTCGACGGCCGCCGGCACCGGCATCGACAAGCGCACGACGCTGGGCGGCTTCCCGATCCCGAGCGGCTCGACGTTCAAGAAGCCGGTGGCGTACCGCGGCTTCACCGGCGTCGGCTTCATGATCACCAAGCGCGGCGCCGAGCCGGGACGGATCGACAACGTGCGCAAGCTGGTGACGAAGTTCTATGCCGACACGGCGGTCGGCGACTTCGTCAAGGACTCCGGCATCCTGCCGCCGACCACGGGTGACTTCGCCTCGTACGCCACCAACCCGCTGCTGTCCCAGTCGCTCGGCCTCGACAGCACTGTGGACTACGCCGTGCTGCCCGACGTCTGGATCGGCGCGGCGTCGGACCGGATCATCCAGGTCCTCACCGGTGCCTACGGCAAGTCGACGCCGCAGCAGATCTGCGCCGGCCTCGACACAGCCACCAAGGGCTGACACCGACGAAGCGGGGGCCGCACGACCCGCGGCCCCCGCGACAGCGAAGGAAAGCGATGTCATCCACCAGCACGCTCACCCGTCCCACCACAGTGCGAACGCCCGCCAGAAGGCGCAATAACCCGTCGCGGGTCCTGTGGCTGACCGTCCCGTCCCTGGTCTGGTTCGCCGTCTTCGCCGTCGGCCCGCTCGCCGCGATGTTCGTCATCGCCACCCTGCGGTGGAAGGGCCTGCTGTACGAGCCGACGTACACCGGCACCGAGAACCTCCGCAAGGTCTTCGCCGACCCGGTGTTCTACGACGCGGTGCGCAACAGCGTCGTCCAGGTCGCCGTCGTCATCCCGGTGATGATCCCGCTCGCGTTCATGCTGGGGTACCACCTGCACACCAAGCCGCGCGGGTACCGCGTGCTGTCCGTGCTGTACTTCTCCCCCGGCCTCATCTCGATCTCCGTCACCGGCATGATCTTCTACGGCGTGCTGTCCCCGGACGGCGGCGTGAACGGCGTGCTGGGCGCGCTCGGGCTCGACACGCTCGTCACCCCGTGGCTCGCCGACCCGGCGACGGCGCTGCCGAGCCTCATCGCCATCGATCTCTGGCGCGGCGTCGGCTGGACCGCGGTGCTGTTCGCCGCGCGGCTGGCCAGCCTGCCGGCCGACGTGATCGAGGCGGCCCGCATGGACGGGGCCGGGCGCCTGCGGGTCATGTGGCAGATCGCGTTCCCGATGGTCAAGGACTACGTGCGGACGCTCACGATGCTGCAGTACCTCTGGACGCTCTTCACCTCGGCGGCGCTGATCCTGCTGCTGACCAAGGGCGGCCCCGGCACGTCGTCGACGACGCTGTCGTACCTGGTGTACGCGAAGGCGTTCGCCCAGCGCGACCTCGGCTACAGCCAGGTGGTCGGCGTCGTCCTGCTCGTCCTCGGCATCGCCGGGATGGCCCTCATCCGCACCCTGCTGCGCAGTTCCCTGGAGCACAACCGATGACCGCCCAACGTCAGCGACACCCGCTCGCGACCGCCCTGTCCTGGCTGTACGCGCTGCTGCTCGCCGCGCCGCTCTACTACCTCGCCGTGAGCGCCCTCAAGACCAACATCGAGATCTTCACGCGGCCGTTCGCGCTGCCGTCGCGCTGGCTGTGGGGCAACTTCGCCACCGCCTGGCGCGCCGCCGGGCTCGGGCAGGCGCTGGTCAACTCGCTGCTCGTCTCCGCCGTCGCGATCGCGCTGACGCTGGCGCTCGCGGTACCGGCGGCGTATGCCCTCGCCCGTCAGGACAACCGCCTCGCGCGGGTCATCACCGGGACGTTCTCCGCCGGGTTCCTCATCCCGCCGTTCGCGGCGCTGATCCCGACCGTGGTCCTGGCCATCAAGCTCGACCTGTTCTACACGCGCGAGTTCCAGATGCTGTTCCTGCCGGCCAGTGCGCTGCCGCTCTCGGTACTGCTGCTGACCCAGTTCATGAAAACGGTGCCGCCGGCGCTGGTGGAGTCGGCCGCCCTCGACGGCGCCGGGCACTGGCGGCTGCTCGGCAGCGTGTACCTGCCCATCGCGATGCCCGGAGTGGTCAGCGTGACGATCCTGCAACTGCTCACCTTCTGGAACGAGTACCTGTTCTCCCTGACCATCACCGGCACCGCGCCGGGCGTGCGCACCGTGCAGGTGGCGCTGCCGACGCTCGTCTCCGACGCCACCAACTTCGGCGTGCTCACCGCCGGCACCGTGCTCACGCTGCTGCCGGTCTACGTCGCGTACGCCATCGCCAGCCGCCGCATGCAGGAGGCGCTCACCGCCGGGGCGGTCAAGGGATGACACTCACCACGCAGGCGACGACCGCCGCAGCGACCCGCCTCGACCTCGGCGGCGAGTGGGAGCTCACCTGGGCCGGCGGCCCGTCCGACGCTCCCCCGGCCGTCCGCGGTGCGGCCGTCCCCGCACAGGTGCCCGGCGAGGTCCACACCGCGCTGCTGGCCGCGGGCCTGATCCCCGACCCCGACAGCGGATGGGGTGAGCTCGCCCAGTCGTGGGTCGGTCATTCGCATTGGGTGTACCGCCGCAGCGTGCACTGGCAGGCGGTGCCCGGCACGAGGACCGATCTGGTCGCCGACGGCCTGGACACCATCGCGGACGTGCTGGTCAACGGGCGGCTGGTCGGCGCCGCCCGGGACCAGCACCTCGCCCACCGGTGGCCGGTCGACGACGCGCTGCGGCCGGGCGACAACGTGATCGAGGTGCGGTTCGCCCCGGCCTGGGAGGCCGCCCTGGAGCACGAGCGCGCCCACGGGCCGCTGCCCAGCCCGTACGACGAGCCGTACGCCCACGTGCGCAAGGCCGCCGCGAACTTCGGCTGGGACTGGGGACCGCACTTCGTCACCGCCGGCATCTGGCGCGGCATCCGTCTCGAGACGTACACCGGCCGCATCGAGCACGTCCGCCCGCTCGTCCGGCTCGACCCCGCGCACGCGGTCGCCCACGTGACCGCGCACGTGCGGGTCGACGCGCCCGCCGGCACGCGGGTGCGGGCCGAGCTGACCGACCCGGCCGGCGGCACCGCCGCGGCGGGCACCGGGGTCGTCGCCGGCGACGAGGTCGCCATCACGCTGTTCGTCGTCAACCCCGAGCTGTGGTGGCCGGTCGGCCTCGGCGGCCAGCCGCGCTACCGGCTGCGGGTCGAGCTCGACCACGGCGGTACCACATTGGACACCACATCCGTCCACATCGGACTGCGGTCGGTCGCGGTCGACGAGTCGCCGGACGCCGCCGGCACCCGCTGGACGCTCGTCGTCAACGGCCGCCCGGTGAAGATCCGCGGGTACAACTGGATCCCCGACGACACCCTCGCCGGCCGCGCCACGCCGGAGCGGGTCGCGGCCCGCATCGACCAGGCCGTCGCCGGCAACGCCAACCTGCTGCGCGTCTGGGGCGGCGGGCACTTCGCCACCGAGGAGTTCCTCGACGCCTGCGACGAGCGCGGCGTGCTCGTCTGGCACGACTTCCTCTTCGCCTGCGCCGCCTACTGCGAGGACGACGACGTGACCGCGCTCGTCACCGCCGAGGCCGAGCAGGCGGTGGCGCGGATGTCGTCCCACCCGAGCCTGGTGCTGTGGTGCGGCGGCAACGAGACCGTCCTCGGCCGGCACCACTGGGGCTGGGCCGACCAGCTCGGCCAGCGCGGCTGGGGCGCCGCCTACTACCTCGACGTGCTCCCGCGCGTGCTGGCCCGCCTCGACCCGACCCGCCCGTACCTGCCGAACTCCCCGTGGTCCGGCACCCTCGACCGGGACCCGCTCGCCGACACCCACGGCCCGTCGCACCTGTGGAACCCGTGGAACACGGCCGACTACGCGCACTACCGCGACCACGACCCGGCGTTCGTCGCCGAGATGGGCTGGTGCGGCCCGGCCGCGTGGACGACCCTCGAACGGGTCCTCGACGGCGAGACCCCCGGCCCGGACTCCCCGCTGACCCGCCACCACCTGCGCGCGATCGACGGCCTGCACAAGCTGACCCGCGGCCTGCAGCCCCACGTCCCCACCCCGACGACGGGCGCCGACTGGCACTTCGCGACCCAGCTCGTCCAGGCCCGCGCGGTGGCCACCGGCGTCGAGTGGCTGCGCACCCGGGACCGCTGCGGCGGCGTCGTGGTGTGGCAGCTCAACGACTGCTGGCCGGCGATCAGCTGGTCCGCGGTCGACCACGCCGGCATCGAGAAGCCGCTGTGGCACGCGCTGCGCCGCGCGTTCGCGCCGCGCCTGGCGACGGTCCAGCCGGTCCGCCCGGGCCCGACCCACGACCCGTCCGGCCCTGAGGGCCTGGAGCTGGTCCTGGTCAACGACGGCACCTCGGCCTGGCACCCGGACGTCCTGATCCGCCGGGTCGGGCTGGACGGCAGCGAACACGCCCGCACCCTCCTTCGCCCGGAGTGCCCGCCGGGCTCGCTGGTCCGGGCGCCGATCGACATTGCCGGGTGCACGGACCCCCGCGCCGAGCTGCTCGTCGTCGACGTGGACGGCGCGCGGACCGTGTGGACGTACCGCCCGGACCGCGACCTGGCCCCGCTCCGCCCGTCCCGCCGGGTCGCCGTGACGGCGGCGGACGGCGCGCTGCACGTCACGGTGGATGCCGTGACCCTGCTGCGCGACGTGTGCGTGTTCGCCGACCGCCTGGCCGCGCCGCTGGGCCTGCCCCCGGCCGCGCTGGTGGTGGACGACGCCCTGGTGACGCTCCTCCCCGGCGAACGGCACGTCTTCCGGGTGACCACCCGGGACGGCCGCCCGCTGCCGCCGGCCCCGCTCCACGACGCGGTCCTCGATGCCGCGGTCCGCTCGGCGGGCGAGCTCACCAACGGCGGGAACTGAGCTGCTGGTGGTGTTCGACCTCGAGCCCGCCGGGTCACCGGTCGGGTCGGCGACGCTGCTGTTCGCGGGCCGGCCCGCTAGGGTCGGCGCGGTGCGGTTCGAGGACCTGGTGGCCGAGGCACAGGCCGTACCGCTGCGCGGCTGGGACTTCACCTGGCTCGCCGGCCGGACGAAGGGTTCGACCCCGACGTGGTCGTACCCGGCGCTGGCCGGCGAGCTGCTCCACCCGGGCGTGCGGCTGCTCGACGTCGACACCGGCGGAGGCGAGCTGCTGGCCTCCCTCGCCCCGTTGCCCGCGGGCAGCCTCGCGGTCGAGGGCTGGCCGCCGAACGTGCCGGTGGCTGAGCGGAAGGGGCGCCTGGCCGCAGGGGCGGGAGTAGCAGCGCCCACGCGGACAGGACGGCCGCGGCGGCGGTGGGGCTGGCGGTGCGAGGGGCCGCGCAGACACGGCGGGCGCGGCCGGCGGCGGTGGGAGCGGCCGGGCTAGCCGGTGACGGAGTGGCCGTTGGCGCTCAGTTCCTGGTAGCGGCTGATGTACTCGGCGCCGACCGCGGGCATCGCCGTGTGGTCGGTGTCGGCGAACCAGATCTCGTTCTCCAGCCAGTAGCGGCACAGGAACGTCTCGAACGACTCGCCGCAGAACACCACCTCGTCCGGCTGGTCGTCGTCACCGTAGTCGAGCGGGTCGAAGAACCCGGACGAGCAGACCACGGCGTGGTCGCGGCCGTCGCCGGTCAGGAACAGGTACCAGTACAGGCAGCCCTGCTGGTCGGCCAGGAACCGGACCAGGTAGCCGTCGCCGGCCGGGGCCCGGGCCGGGCCACGGCTGAGGTCGACATAGCACGCCGTGCAGGAGCGGACGCGCCGCTGCAGCTGCGCCGAGCCCATGAACGTGACGAACGCCGGTGGCAGGGCCAGGCCGATCCGCTCGCAGGCCGACCGCAGCTCGGGCAACTCCCGCGCCGGCGCCTCGCCCACGCACCACTCGCCGTGCGCGGGCTGCGTGGACAGCCACGACAGATCCCCGGACATCGCGAACGGCACCGGCGGCAGGTCCTCGAACCCGTACCGACCGTACGTCCCCACGTCGGGCCGGCCGCCCACCCCGGCGTCCTCGAGACCGATCCCCCACCAGAACGGACGGAACGGCGAATCCTCTGCCAGCACCCGGAAACCTCCTCGTAGCCCGCTGTCGCCGACAACATAGCCCCCGGGTACGACAAAAAAGGCCGCTACTTCTGGTAGCCGTAGTTGTCGCAGGTGCGCCGCTGCAGGACGCAGTTCTTGGTGCGGCTGTTCATGGTCGCCACGTCCCAGACCACGAAGGCGTCGCCGTGCATCGACGAGGCGCTCTTGCCCTCCTTGTCGGACGAGAGGTAGTAGCCCTCCGGGGTGCCCTTCGCGCCGTACTGGATGTCGAACGTGATCGCCGGGATCTTCACCGGATGGCTGGCCGGGCAGGCGTTGCCCCCGCCGAAGGCCACGTGGTCCTTGTGGTTGGGGCTGTCCAGGTGCTTGCCGTCCCAGCAGTCCGGGAACTGCATCATGAAGTGCAGCGTCGCGGTGCCGCCACAGATGGGCCAGTTCCCGTTGGTACTGCGGGCAATCCCGTCGAGGTCCCCGGGCCCGTAGAAGGCGCAGTAGAACTGCCCCCTCGCGCCGCGCGGGGTCGGCTGCGACTTCTTGGCGTCGCCGGAGATCATGCGCAGCCCGTTGGGCATCGGCAGCACCCCGGCCGACGAGCTCATGAGCGACCGGTAGTACACCCGGAACCCGGTGGTCTCGACCGGCTTCCCGCTGGCGATGTCGTACAGCGTCGGCACCCAGTACGCGGAGTGGTCCTGGGCGGGCTTGCACGTCGTGGCGGTGAACTTCATGAGGTCGGCGGGCGTGGTGTCCGCGTTGACGGCCTTGTTCCCGACGAACGAGTGCATGTGCGAGGCGCCCGCCAGCCCCGGGAACACGATCGGGTCGTCGGCGAGCGAGTGGCTGTACTGGCAGTCGGCCCGGAACTCCGGCAGGTTCCCGACGCCGGCCGGCACCGGATCGACGGCGAGCGCCTTGAACGCGTCGACCTGCGCCTTCCAGGCCCCCTGGTCGACCGGGACCCACCCGCCGGCGGCGACCGGCGCCTTGGTCGTGGCCGACGGCGCCGCGGATCCGGAGGGCGCGACGGAGGCGGCACCGGACGCGGCGCCGAGCGCGGCCCCGGCGTCGGCCGCCGCGCCGCCCTCGAGGGCACTGTCCACGCTGGAGGGTGTGGGTGCGGCGGTACCGCCGGTCAGGTACACCACCCCGCCCGCCACGACGATCATCACGACGGCGCCGGCGCCGGCCAGCAGCCCCCACCGCTGCAGCAGGCGGGATTCACGGAACGACACGGACTCTCCCCCAACACCAGGACTCCACGGCCGCGCGTATGGTAGGCGGCCCGGACCGCGCCGCCATAGATCTCTAACGCAGCCTTAAACCGGAGAACAGGTTTCCTCAGACTGCTCCCCCGCCGGCCCCGGCCCGCCGGGCCTCCTCCCGCCGGGCCCGGACGGCGAGCCGGAGCGCCGGCCACAGCCGCAGCCGGCGCGAGCTGTCACAGGCGGCGATGAGCCGGGCGAGCCCTTCGCGCTCCTCCGGCGGCACCATCGCGATGACGATGACGACCGGCAACGCGGCGGCGACGAGCTCGGTCAGCACGATGAGCCCCAGCGCCCCCGCGGCGACGATGACGACGTACCCGGTCACCGCACGGCCGCCCAGGCCACGACGACGACCATCACGAGCACGACCACGCTGCCGAGCGCAGCGGCGGCCGCGGCCGCGGCGGCCTGCATCAGCGCCCCGATGAGGAAGAGCGCCCGCTTGAGCGAGCCCAGGACGACCACCACGCAGACCATGGCGACAGCCAGGACCGCGACCGGCTGCTGCGTCCAGAACACGTCACCGACGTCCGTGGGCGACGGCGAGGTGGAGAAGAGGAAGGACATGACGACCTCCGATCTGGCGCCTGCGCGGGATCGCCGCGCATATTCACCCTTGCGGGTCGTGACCACGTCGTCCGAGGCCCCACGGTCACCGCCAGTCACACTGGTCGGCGGAAGTCGTTACGCCTCTGTGACCCTTGAGCCGAATATGCATCGCTATGCATCAGATCGCAACTGCCATTCCGATGAGTGAATATCATTCATCTCAGCGATGACGCTGGGTGCACATTCGGACACGGCTTCGGCATCAGCGTGCGAGCGAATCACCGGCCGGGTTGCTTGCGTCCCCACCCGCGTGTGGTTAGGTAATGCCCAACACTGGCGCTTCCCGCACGCAGGCCTTGACAACAGGCGTACTCTGATGCGGCGTGAACTATGACAATCCGGATCTCACGGACACCGTGACTGGCGGCACCGCGCCGACGCTGACCCTCGTCACCACGCTGTGCGGCGGAGGCACCTGCCCGACCGTATATCGGACAGATCGGGGCACCCTGGTCATCCAGGGCTACACCGTCACAGCCGAGAACGTGGCCATCGATCTGCCCGCCGGAGAGCAGTTGGTGGAGATCCCCGCTGAACTCCTTGCGGCGGCTATGCAGGCGGGCGCATAACATGGTCTCCTGACCACGTGAAAGGGGGCGAGTTGCGATGACGGACTCGCCCAACCCCGCCGACCAGCCGGTCGAGCCGGTGGGCGCCGTCCTGGCCCGGTGGCGCAAGCGGCGGAAGCTGACCGGCCAGGCTCTCGGCAGCCGGGTGGGGATGACCCAGTCGAAGATCTCCCGGCTCGAGACCGGCGCGGTCGCGGCCGAACCCGGCGACGTGCGGCTGCTCGCGGAGGAGCTCGGGATGCCCCCCGCGGAGGTGGAGCGCATCGTCGAGCTGGCCGAGCGCTCCGACGACCGGCTCACCGACTGGACCTCGGCGCAGCCCGGACTCTCGGCCCGCCAGCGGGAGATGGGCCGGATCGAGGAGTCCGCGCGGGCGCACCGCGTCTTCCAGCCGACCGTGGTGCCCGGCCTGATCCAGACCAGTGAGTACGCACGGGCGATCCTGTCCTCGTTCAAGGACGAGCTGGACGACGCCCGGATCGCCGACTCGCCCGTCGCCGTGGCCGAGGCGGTCAACGCCCGCATGCGGCGCAGCCAGATCCTCTTCCTGCCCGACCGCACCTTCCACTTCCTGATCACGGAGCAGGTGCTGCGCAACCGGGTGTGCGACCCGGCGGCGATGGTCGCGCAGATCGCCCGCCTCCGTGAGGTGGCCGCCTATCCGAACGTCGACCTGCGGATCATCGCGGACGACGCCGAGCTGCCCATCGCGCCCTACCACGGGTTCTACGTCGCCGACGACCGCTGGGTCATCGTCGATCTCTTCAATGCCAGCGTCCTGTCGAAGGGTCGCCGGACGGTCCACACCTATCGCCGGGTGTTCGACGCCCTCGAAGGCGTGGCATCGACCGAGATCGGTGATCTCCTCGACGACTACCAGGCCCGCTACGCACGGATGCTGCTGCCGGACTCCATCGCCGGCTGAGCGCGCCCGCGCTTGTCGGGGCGCACCGGAGTTCCTACCTTGGGAGTATGCCGAACCACGAGGATGCCGGCTTCCCCCTGGCCGCCGAGGGTCCGCCGGCCACCCCGGAGACCAGCCCACGACTGGTGAGCAGCCTGTGCGGCGGTGGCAGCTGCCCGACCGTCTACGCAACCGACCGCGACACCGTGCTGGTGCAGGGCAACGCGGTCACCGGGTTCGCCGTCCCTGACGGTGAGCTGCTCGTCGAGATACCGCGGGACCTGCTGATCGAGGCGGCCCGCCGGATCATGGCGCAGGACGCCTGATCTCGAATCCGTCTTCCGCTCGACGACGCGCGGGCTGACCCCCAGGACGGCACGAACCGGCGTGCCGCCAGACCGGCGCGCTTGCCGGGCGGTGCCACGATCGGGTCCGTGAGCGACTATCGGCCCACCGAGGCGTCGTACTTCCTGCTCGCGCTCCTGCCGCCCGCCGCCGGGCTGGCCTTTCTGCGGTCCCTCTGGCTCTCCGGCGACGTCGACGGCGGGTGGGTCTGGCTCTGGGCCGGGCTCGCCGCCGGGGTCGGGGCCGGGGCCGCCCTCGCGCCCTACCTGCGGACCCGGCCCGGCATCGCGCGGCGGTCGCCGCAGACCGTCGCCGCCGTCGCGCTCGCCGCGTTCGGGGTGCCCACGCTCGGGGACGTCCGCTTCGCGCCCGTGTACGCGCTGCCGGCCACGGCGTTCATCACCGGGCTCGCGCTCGTCGCGTGCGTCGTCTGCGTGCTGTGGGTCGCCGGGAAGTACCGGATCGAGGTCCGGCACCGGGCCACGGTCTGCGTCGGGACGGCCGGGGACGACGACTTCTACCAGGCGTACTGCGAGTGTGGCTGGCGCAGCCGGCGGCTGCCCATGACCCGCGACGACACGTCCGAGGAGCAGGCGTTCGCCGCCGCGCGCCGGCACACCCCCAAGGTGCGCCGCGGGGTCGTGGCCGGGTACTACCCGCCGCTCAAGTGAGCCAGGTCGCTGTCGGTGCGCACCGGCGGGGGTATTCTGACGGTGATCGTTCAGCAATAGGATGGTGGCGATGCGCGCAGCGATGCCGGGACGGCCGCGCGACCCGCAGGTGGACCGGCGGATCGCCCGGGCCGCCCTCGACGTGTTCGGCGAGGGCGGCTGCGCCGGGTTCGCGATGGAGACCGTGGCGCGCCGCGCCGGGGTCGGCAAGGCGTCGCTGTACCTGCGGTGGAGCACCAAGGAGGCGCTGCTCACCGACGCGCTGACGGCCGGCCTGGTCCGGGTCAGCGACGTCGACACCGGCACCCTGCACGGCGACCTGGTCGAGCTGGCGACCCAGGTGCTCGGCCTGTACGCGGGCCCGTCCAGCCGGGCGGCGCTGCGCCTGTCGCTGGAGGCCCCCGCGATCCCCGGGGTCGGCGAGCACTACGCGGCGATGCGCCTGGCGCAGATCAGGGCCGCCCGGGCGATCGTGCGCCGCGGCATCGACCGGGGCGAGCTGCCCGCCACGGCGTCGGTGACGCTGCTGCTGGACACCCTCGTCGGCGGGGCGATGATGCACGCGCTGAGCACGCCGCCGGACCGGCGGGCGGCGCTCGCCGCCGACACCGCGGGCCACGCCCGGCGGCTCGTCGACTTCCTGCTGCACGCCGTCACCGCGCCGGCCGGGGCGGGCGCGTGATCGTCACCGGTACCGCACAGCACCGCGCCTGGCGGGAGCGCGTCCTGCCGCCGGTGGAGCACGTCCGCCCCGACGTGTGGTCGGTTCCCGTCCCGATTCCGCACAGTCCCCTGCGGTACACCATCTGCTATGTCTTCCTCGACGACACCGGCGCCGTCGTGGTGGACCCCGGCTGGGACACCCCCGAGGGGCGGGCCGCGCTGACCGCCGGGCTGCGGACGGCGGGTGCGGGCGTCGGGGACGTCACCGGCGTCGTCGTCACCCACGTCCACCCGGACCACCACGGGCTCAGCGGCTGGCTGCGGGAGTCCGGCGGGGCCTGGATCGGCATGCACCCGGCCGAGGCGCGCTCGCTGCCCGGCCGGGTGTGGCGCGACCGCGAGCCGGGCCTCGACCGCGCCTGGCTGCTGCGGCACGGCGTGCCCGCGGCCGACGCGGCGGTGCTGGCCGCCGACCTCGGCCGGATGGACCACCTGCTCGGCATGGCCGAGCCGGACCGCGCGATCGAGGACGGCGACGTGCTGCCGCTCGCGCGGCACGAGGTGCGCGCGGTCTGGACCCCCGGGCACACCCCCGGCCACCTCTGCCTGCACGACGCGAACGCCGGGATCCTGCTCACCGGCGACCACCTGCTGCCCCGGATCAGCCCGAACATCGGCGTGCACGTCGGCACCGACGGTGACCCGCTCAGCGCCTACCTGGCGTCGCTGGAGCAGACCGCGAAGTTCGCCGCGGACGAGGCGCTGCCGGCCCACGAGTACCGCTTCCGGGGCGTCGACGACCGCGCGGCCGCCCTGATCCGCCACCACGGCGAGCGCAACGAGGAGATCCTCCGGGCGATCGCCACGCTGGGGCCGGCCACCGCGTGGGAGGTCGCCGCCGAGCTGACCTGGTCGCGGGGCTGGGCGTCGCTGCAGGGCATGCTGCGCCGCATGGCCCTGGCCGAGACGCTCGCCCACCTGCACCACCTGGCCGCGTCGGGCCTCCTGCGCGGCTCGCCGGAGGCACCGGCGCGGTGGTCACTGCGCTAGGTCCGGCGCCGGATCCGGCGGCGGTGGCGCGGCCTTCGCACCGGCCCGGGCCGACCACCAGGTGCGGGCGATCGCGGCCAGCGGCGGGGCCAGGAACACCCCGCAGAGGCCGCCCAGCGCGGCGCCCAGGACCGTCGCGGCCAGGACCACCACCGGGTGGAGGTTCAAGGCCCGACCGAACACGAACGGTCGGAGGATGCCCTCCAGGACGTTCTGGGTGATGAGGACGATCACCACCATCCACACGGCCGCGGTGACGCCCCCGGAGCCCAGGGCGAGCAGCACCGCGAAGATGGCCGAGACCCAGGCGCCCAGGTAGGGCACGAAGGCGGCTACGAACGTGACGATGGTGATGGTCAGCAGGAACGGCACCCGCAGCACCGCCGCGCCGAGGGTGATGACGGCCGCGTCCATGAGCGCCACGACGGTGGTGCCCACGATGTACCGCCGCAGCTGCGTCGCCGCGTGTTCGACGAGCTCGTGCGACGGGCCGATCGAGGGCGGCAGCCGCCGCTCGATCGCGGCGACGACGCGGGGGCCGTCGCGCAGCATGTAGTACAGCAGGTACACGCCGGCCAGCAGGCCGATCGCGACCTGACCGACGATGACCGCGCCGTTGGCGACCGCGGAGCCGACGCCGAGCAGCGCGGTACGCCAGGTCGCGGACTTGAGGATGGTCTGCACCGGGTCGGCGCCGATCGCCTCCTGCAGTCGGCGGCCGGCCTCGACCAGCGCGGGCTTCCAGTCCGCCGCCTGCCGCACCAGGACCCAGACGAGCAGCCCGCCGACGATCGCCAGGGCGAGCGGCACGACGAGCGCGCCGAGCAGCGACGCCGGGCCCGCCGCCAGCCCGAACCGGCGCAGCCGGGCGACGAGCGGCTGCACCACGGCGGCGATGACGATCATCAGGAGCAGCGGCATGACGAACGGCACGAGGATGCCGATCGCCGCCGCGAGCAGCGCCGCGCCGCCGATCGCGCCGGCGACCGACCACCCGGTCCGGCCCAGCCGGGCGAGCCATTCGGGCCTCACCGGCGCAGCACCGCCTTCCGGACCTCCGTCACGACGAGGACGGACGCGGCGGCCACGGCACACACCAGCCACTGGCCCAGGTCCAGGTGCACGGTGTCGAGGAGCCGCTGGAAGGGGCCGAGCTCGGTGGCGAGCACGATCGCCAGCAGCGACAGGCCGCTCGCGACCACGAAGCGCCGGTCGTCGAACGTGTCCAGGCTGAAGACCGAGCGGGTCTGGCTGCGCACGGTCGCGGAGAGGTACAGGTTCAGCAGTGAGAACGTGGTCAGGCCCATGGTGCGCGCGGTCTGGCGGCCGTAGACGGCGTCGGCCCAGGCGAGCACGGCGAGGGTGGTGACGCCGAGGACGACGCCGAGCACGCCGAGCCAGGCCAGGGTGCGCCCGGGCAGCAGCGGCTCGTCACCGCCGCGCGGCGGGCGGCGCATGATGTCGGGCTCGGGGCGGCCGTAGCCGAGGCCGATCGCCTGGAAGACCTGCGTGGTGAAGTTGACCCACAGGGTCTGCAGCGGGAGGAACGGCACGCCGGCGGCGACGCCGAAGATGCCGGCGCCGAGGAACGTGGCGATGAAGCCGATCAGGGCGCCCATCTGGAAGTAGACGTACCGCTTGAGGTTGTCGTACAGCGCCCGCCCGATCGCGACGGCCTTGACGATGGTGGCGAAGTCGTCGTCGGTGAGGATCATCGCGGCGGCTTCCTTCGACACGTCCGTGCCCGTGATCCCCATCGCGATGCCGATGTCGGCGTGCTTGAGCGCCGGCGCGTCGTTGACCCCGTCGCCGGTCATCGCGACGATGTGCCCCTGCCGGCGCAGGACCTCCACCAGCCGCACCTTGTGCTCGGGCGTCACCCGGGCGATCACGCCGATGCCGTCGATCTCGCGCAGCGCCTCGTCGTCGTCCATCGCGGCGAACTCGGCGCCGGTGATGGCGCGGCCGGTGATGCCGAGCTGCTTCGCGATGGCGCCCGCGGTGACCGCGTGGTCGCCGGTGATCATGCGGACCTGGATGCCGGCCGCCTGCGCGGTCGCGATCGCGTCCTTCGCCTGCGGCCGGGGCGGGTCGACGATGCCGGCGAGGGCGAGCAGGGTGAGGTCGTCGAGCGCGCCGAGCAGGTCGCCGTCGGGGTCGAACGTCGCCGGGTCGAAGTCCTTGCGGGCGGTGGCCATCACCCGCAGGCCCTGGCCGGCCATGCGCTCGTTCTCGGCGAGGTACCGCCCGCGCAGGTCGTCGTCGAGCGGCGCCGACCCGCCGTCCCGCGTCACCACGGCGCCGGCGCGGGCCAGCAGCTGGTCCGGCGCGCCCTTGACGAAGCAGCGCACCACGCCGTCCATGCGGTGGAATGTGGCCATCAGCTTGTAGGCGGCGTCGAACGGCACCTCGGCGATGCGGGGGTACCGCTCCCGCGTCGACGCCACGTCGAGGTGCCCCTTCTCGGCGAGGACCGCCAGCGCACCCTCGGTCGGGTCGCCGACGAGCCGCCCGGCGGTGACGACCGCGTCACTCGCGAGCGCCATCGGCAGCAGGAAGGGCTCCAGCGGTACATCGGGATCCCCGGCCACCCGCCGGATGTCCCCCTCGGCGGCGTAGCCGGTACCGCTCACCGAGTAGCGCCGGCCCGGGATCGCCAGCTCGGCGACCGTCATCTGGTTCAGCGTCAGCGTGCCGGTCTTGTCGGAGTTGATCGCCGACGTCGACCCGAGCGTCTCGGTCGAGCGCAGCCGCTTCACGATCGCGTTGGACCGGGCCAGCAGCTGTGTGCCGAGGGACAGGATCGTGGTCACCACGGCCGGCAGCCCGGTCGGGATCGCCGAGATGGCGAAGGCGATGGCCGCGGTGATGACGACGTCGAACGTGTTGCCGCGGGCCAGGCTCAGCAGGACCGACAGCAGCAGGGCGACGCCGGCCACGAGCAGGATCTGGTTGGTCAGCCGGGACAGCTGCCGGGTCAGCGGCGTCGGCGGCTCCTTGCCGGTCTGCAGCATCCCGGAGATACGGCCCACCTCGGTGGCCATGCCGGTCGCGGTGACCACCATCTCGCCGGTACCACGGGTGACGTTCGTATGCATGTACGCCATGTCGGCCCGGTCGCCGAGCGGCGCGGCGGCCGCGGCGACGGCCGCCGCGTCCTTGCCGACCGGCACGCTCTCGCCGGTTAGGGCGGACTCGTCGACCTCGAGCCGCGCGGTGCGCACCAGCCGCCCGTCGGCGGGCACCCGGTCGCCGGCCTCCACGAGCACCACGTCCCCGGGCACGAGGTCCTCGGCCGGTACCTCGTCCGCCCGCCCGTCCCGCCGCACCCGGGCCCGCGTGATCATCGCCTGCTGGAGGGCGCTCACGGCGGCCGCGGCCTTGCCCTCCTGCCGCAGCCCGAGCACGGCGTTGAGCAGGGTCAGTGCGATGAGCAGCAGGCCGGTGCCGTGCTGGCGGATGAGGAGGATGCTGCCGAGCCCGGCCACGAGCAGCACGATCTGCATCGGGTCGGCGTACTGCCGCGCGAACGCCCGCCATCGCGGCTCCCGCCGCGCCTCGGTGAACCGGTTGGGGCCGTAGCTCGCCCGCCGCCGTTCGACCTCACCGGCGTCGAGCCCGTCCTGCGGCTCGACGTGCTCCGCCGCGAGCGCGTCGGCGACCGACAGCGCGTGGAAGGGCGGCTCCTGCGTCTCCGGCAACACGCTGGTCCCCATGGCCCGGGCAGGTACCCGCGCCGCGGCCGCTCACCCCTGCGCGCCCGCCGACCACCCGGGTCCCCTCACCCGCGTCACGACGCCGGTCACGGTGCCGAGGAAGCGCCGCACCGTGTCCAGTTCGGCGTCGGAGAACGCCCGGGTCGCGGTCACCACCTCGGTGATGAGCGGCCCGAAGAACGCCCAGCCCAGCGCCACCGCCCGCTCCTCGACCACCACATGGACCCGGCGGCGGTCCCGGGTGTCGCGGATCCGGCGGACGTGGCCGGCCCGCTCCAGGCGGTCGATGAGGCCCGTCGTCGAGGCCGAGTTCAGGCCGAGTTGCTCGCCGAGCCATCCCGGCGTGGCCACGGTCCCGTCCCGGCCGGCGTCGAGGAGGGCGATCAGCGCGCGCAGGTCGGTCGGGTGGAGCCGGTTGGCCGCGGCGAACTCGGCCGCGAGCAGGTCGAACTCGACGGTGAGGCCGCGCAGCAGGTGGACGAGGCGCAGCCCCGGATCCTGATCGTCCATGACACACCCCTTGACGACAGACTGTCTCGGTCACCGAGAATATAGGTCACCGAGACACCTTGCCCAGGAGGTCCCCCCATGTCGGAGTTCTTCACCGCCTACGACGCCGTCCTGGCCCGCTGGCCGGTTGCCGTCGAACCGGTCGACGTGCCGTCGTCGTACGGCACGACCAGGATCAACGCCTGCGGCCCCGCCGGCGCCCCGGCGCTGGTCCTCCTCCACGGCGGTGGCGCGACGTCCACGGTGTGGTTCGCGACCGTCGGGGAGCTGAGCCGCGACCACCGGGTGTACGCGGTCGACACGATCGGCGACGCCGGCCGCAGCGTCGCCGACGGGCGCCCGATCGACCACATGGACTGGCTCGACGGCGTGCTCGACGGCCTGGGGCTCGATCGGGCCACGCTGTGCGGGCACTCCTACGGCGGCTGGATCGCCCTGAGCTACGCCGTCCACGCGCCACACCGGGTCGACCGGCTCGCGCTGCTCGACCCGACCGACTGCTTCTCCGGCCTGCGCCTGGCCTATCGGCTGCGGGCCGTGCCGGTGCTCGCGCGGCCCACCCCCGAGCGCCTGCGCGCGCTCGTGCGCTGGGAGACCGCCGGGGCGCCGCTCGACGAGGGCTGGCTGCGGCTGATGTGCCTCGGCGCCACGTTCCCGAAGTCGAGGCTCGTGCTCCCACGCCGCCCGGCCGCCGCCCCGTTGCTCCCGGTGCTGGTCCTGCTGGCGGAGCGCAGCCGGGCCCACGACATCCGCGCGGTGGCCGCGACCGCCGAGCGCCTGCTGCCGGACGTCTCGACCGCGGTGCTGCCCGGCGCCTCCCACCACACGATCCCGACCGAGCACGCCAGGCACCTCACCCGCGAACTCACCAGATTCCTCGTCTGATCACCCGGGCCGGGGGATGGCCGGCGGCGAACCGAGTACCACGCTGAATCCACGGGCTAGCCCAGACCGAGTTCTTCCGAACCGGAGGTAGGCGATGGACGTAACGTTCGGCGAGATCCTGCTGTCGACCGTGTGGTTCATGCTGGTGTTCGCCTGGATCTGGCTGATGGTGAGCATCCTGACGGATCTGTTCCGGGATCCGTCGATGTCGGGATGGGGCAAGGCGGCGTGGACACTGTTCCTCATCGTGTTGCCGTGGATCGGCGCGCTGGCCTATCTGGTCGCGCGTGGCCGGTCGATGAACGAACGGGCCGCGGAACGGGCCCGGCAGCAGGAGGCGCGGATGCGCGAGTACGTGCGCGAGGTCGCGAACGAACCCGCCACGACGGCATCCGCATCCGGCAGCACGAGCGACGACCTCGTCAAGCTCGCCGACCTCCGGCAGCGCGGGGTGCTGACCCAGTCCGAGTTCGAGCGGGCCAAGGCGGTGCTGCTCGGCTCGAACGGGAATGTGCCACAGCGGGCCTGACCATGCACGCGGGGCGCGGAGACCTCCGCGCCCCCCTTTTTCTCCGGGGAGGTCGTCGCTGATGACCACCGTTCCGGGCCGCGCCACCGGCACCGTCGCACACGGGCGGGTGACCCTCCCGTTCTGGCAGCTGCTGGCCGCCGGCATCCTGACCGTCGTGTTCGGCCTGGCCGTGCTCGCCTGGCCCGCGGCGACCCTGCGCCTGATCGGCGTCCTCGCCGGCCTCTGGCTGCTCGCCATCGGCCTGACGCGGGTGATCGGCGTCTTCCGCCGCGCGCCCGGCGCCGAGCACCGCGTCACGACCCGCCAGATCGTCGACGGCGCCTTCGGCGTCCTGCTCGTCGTCATCGGCCTGGCCTGCCTGCGCGAGGTCGCGGCGGGCGTGACCGCGGTGGCGGTCCTGCTCGGCCTGGCCTGGCTGCTCAGCGGCTTCGCGGAGCTGCTGCTGGGCATGTTCGCCGAGGGCCGCACCCGCACCTGGCTGCTGGTCATCGGCGCGCTGTCGGTGGCGCTGGGCCTGCTGTTCCTGGCCTGGCCCGGCCTGACGCTGCACGCGCTGGTCCTGCTGACGGGCATCACGGCCCTGGTGATCGGCATCGCCGAGATCGTGGTGGCCTTCGAGTCCCGCCACCATGCGACGGCGACCTCCGCGAACGCTTGACCGACCGGAGCGCTGCGCCTGGCTGCTGCCGCCGACCGGCGGCGCGGTCAGGCGTTGAGCTTGGCCGCATGCGGACCACGCGGTCGGCTACCCCGTTTTTCCAGTGGCCAACCGGTGGTCAACCGGAGCCGGACCGCAGGCGCAGGGCCAGCCACAGCTCGGCGCGGACGTCGGCCGAGTCCAGGTCCCGGCCGGTGAGCTCGGCGACCCGGCGGATCCGGTTGCGCACCGTGTGCCGGTGCACGCCGAGCTCGGCCGCCGCCGGATCCCATTGCCCGTGGTGGCGCAGCCACACGGCAAGGGTCCCGGTCAAGGCGCCCAGCGGCGCCAGCAGCGCCTCGGCGTACGCCCGGCCGGCGTCGCCGGGCAGCAGCCCGAGCAGCCCACCGCCGGCCAGGTCGGCGAACCGCACGAGCTGGGTCCCGGCCCGCCGCGCGGCGTCGGCGGCGGCGAGCGCCTGCCGGTGACCGTCGGCGAGGCGCTCCAGCGGCACCGGCTCGGACACCCCGACCGCGAGGCCCGTCACCGGTTCGCGGGGGACGGCGCCGAGCACGACGATGTGGTCGTCGTGCTCGGCGAAGAAACCGTCGAGGAGCTCCAGCTGGGCCTCCCGCGCGGCGGCCGGCCCGGTCAGGACCGCGACCGGGCCGGGGGCGGGCGGCACCTCCCACACGGCGGCCGCCACGTCGGTGGCCAGGGCCGTGCTCCCGTCGAGCAGCAGCCGCAGCAGCCCGGTCCGCAGCCGCCGGTGCGCCCGGTCGAGCGCGGTGGACCGGGCCACGGCGAGGGTCAGCACCGACGCCGCGGCCCCGATGATCTGCTGTGCGGTGCGGTCGAACGGCTCGGGCCGCCCCACGACGAGCAGCCGGCGGTTCAGGACCTGGGCCACCACGTGCTCGCCGCCGGCCTCGAAGACCACGCTGGCGAGCCGACGGCGTTGCAGCCGGTCGAGAGCCGGCCCGATCGCAGCGGGAGCGGCGCCGGCGAGGGTGCGCGCGGCCGACGCGGGCGCGGCGTGCAGGACCGTGCCCGCGCGGTCCAGCAGGGCCGCCCAGCCGCCGACCAGCTGGGCCAGCCGGCGGACCACCCCCGCCGGGCCCTGGGCGCCGAGCGCGGCGCGGGTCAGCGCCTGCTGCGCCGAGCTCGTCGCGACGACCTCCGCGTAGGCGTCGGCGGCCTGCGCGGCCAGCACCGCCTTGCTGATCGCGATGAACGGGACCTCCCGCGGCACCTCCAGCACGGGCAGTCCGGCGGCCGAGGCCGCCGCGAGCAGGCCGGCCGGCGCGGCCGCGTGGCTGAGGCCGACCCCGAACCCGAGGCCGGCCACGCCCCGGCCGGCGAGCCGGCCCACGAACGCGTCGAGGTCCGACGCCGGCGACAGGCCGAGGCCGGTGGTGAGCAGCAGCTCGCCGCCGTCGAGGAACGGCGTCGGGTCGGCCAGCTCGCTCACGTGCACCCAGCTCACGGGCCGCTCCAGCGACGCGGCACCCGCCACGACGCGCAGCCGCAGCCGGCCGTCTGCCACCAGCTGCGCCAAGGTGAGTGGCACGGGGAGCCTCCTGGACAGTTCGGCGAGGTACGGCCGCCTGATTATCCAAATCGGCCATGCCGCGACGGAGCGGAACCCCTGATCCTGGCGCCGTGAGCACAACCAGAAGCCCGATGACGCCGTACTGGGTGGCCGGTCGCCCCTCCAGCAGCCCGGACCCGGTCGAGGTGCGCAGCCCCTACGACGACACGCCGACCGGGTGGACGAGCAACGCCACGGCGGCCGACATCGAGGAGGCCGTCGCCGCGGCGCGGGTCGTGACGGCCTTGCCGGCCCGGCCGGCCCACGCCCGGGCCGCCGCGCTGGACCACGTGTCGCGCCGGCTGGCCGAGCGGGCCGCCGAGGTCGCGGCGCTCATCACCGCCGAGTCCGGCAAGCCGGTGAAATGGGCGGCGGCCGAGGTGACCCGCGCGGTGTCGACGTTCCGCTGGGCCGCCGAGGAGGCCCGCCGCGACTCCGGCCACCTGCAACGGCTCGACACCGACCCCGCGTCGACCGGCCGCCTGGCGCTGGTCCGCCGGGCACCCCGCGGCCCGGTGCTCGGCATCACCCCGTTCAACTTCCCGCTCAACCTGGTCGCCCACAAGGTCGCGCCGGCCATCGCCGCCGGCTGCCCGATCATCGTCAAGCCCGCGCCCGCGACGCCCCTCACCGCCCTGCTGCTCGGCGAGCTGCTCGCCGAGACGGACCTGCCCGCGGGCTCCTGGTCGGTGCTGCCGATGCCAAACGCCGCCGTCGCCGACCTCGTCACCGACCCGCGGCTGCCGGTGGTGTCGTTCACCGGCTCCGTGCCGGTCGGCTGGTCGATCCGCGACCGGGTGCCCCGCAAGCACGTGACGCTCGAGCTCGGCGGCAACGCGGCCGCCATCGTCTGTCCTGACTGGACGGACCTGGAGCACGCCGCCCGGCGGATCGCGACGTTCGCGATGTACCAGGGCGGCCAGTCCTGCATCTCGGTGCAGCGCGTCTACGCCCACCGGGACGTCTACGCGGAGCTCGCCGAGCGGATCGTGGCCGAGGTGCGGGCCCTGCGCACGGGCGACCCCGCCGACCCGGCCACCGACGTCGGCCCGCTCATCAACGAGGCGGCCGCGATCCGGGTGCAGTCGTGGATCGAGGCGGCCGGCGCCACCGTGCTGACGGGCGGCGGCCGCAACGGCACGACGGTGGAGCCCACGGTCCTGGCGGGAGCGCCCGACGACAGTCGGGTGAACGCCGACGAGGTGTTCGGCCCGGTGCTCACGCTGGCCCCGGTCGACGACGTAGACGAGGCGTTCGCGCGGGTCAACGCGTCCCGCTTCGGCCTCCAGGCGGGCGTCTTCACGCACGACCTGCCCACGGCGTTCCGCGCCGCGGCGCGGCTCGACGTCGGCGGCGTCATCGTCGGGGACGTGCCGAGCTACCGGGCCGACCAGCTGCCGTACGGCGGGGTGAAGGACTCCGGGACCGGCCGCGAGGGGGTCCGCGCCGCGATGGACGACCTCACCGAGGTGCGGACCCTGGTCCTGACCGGCGTCCAGCTCTGACGCTCGGCCGTCAGCGCAGCTCGCGCAGCGCCCCCGTGAGGCGGACGAGCTCGTCGAGCATGGCCTTGCCGGCCGCCTCCGCCGACGCGGCCGGGACGAACTCGCCGTCGTCGGTGAGGTGCTGGCTGAAGTTCGGGACCGACACGGCCTCGCCGGCCGGGAACATCCGCAGCGAGGCGAGCACCGGCCGCAGCGCCGTCGCGGCCCGCAGCCCGGCGGACACCCCGCCGTAGGAGACGAGGCCGACCGGCTTGTGGGCCCACTCGCGGTGCAGGTGGTCGAGGGCGTTCTTCAGCGAGGCCGGGAACGAGTGGTTGTACTCCGGGGTCACGATCACGAACGCGTCGGCCCGCGACACGACCGCGCTCCAGTCGCGGGTGTGCTGGTGGACGTACTGGCCGAGCCGCGGGTGGTTCGGCTCGTCGAACAGCGGCAGCCCGACCTCGGCGAGGTCGACCAGCTCCACGTCGAAACCGCCGTGCTGCTCGGCCAGCTGCCGCATCCAACGGGCGACGGCGATGCCCTTGCGCCCCTCGCGGGTGCTGGCGGCGATGATCTGCAATAACACGACGGCCCCTCCGGCTCTTCGTTCGAACACGAACGACAGTAGCTCGACCCCGGTCACGCGCCGTCGTGCGGCCGGCCGAGCAGGGCGCGGGAGCACTCGGCCTCGAAGCGGGCCGCGGTGCGGGCGACGGCCGGCAGGGTGACCGCGAAGAACGCGGCGAGGACCAGGTAGAAGACCACCGCGGTCAGGTACCCGTCGCCGAGGCCGATCAGCTCGGGCAGCTCGTGGTCGTCCGGGCCGTCGGGCAGTGACCAGCCCCACAGCGACCAGGTCAGGCTGCCGAGCGCGGCGGCCCACCAGCCGACCACCACGGAGAACGAAATCGTGTTGGGGATCCAGCGCAGCAGGGCGTGGGCCAGGTCGGCCCAGGACCGCGGGTCGGTGAGCACCCGGCGGGCGCCGGTGCCGTACGCGGGCTGGGGCACCGGCGTGCCGAGCACGGCCGAGATCCGGTCCCGCTCGGCCACGGCGAAGGTCCGGGCCAGGCCCAGGGCGGCGAGCAGTAGCGGCACGCCGACCCAGAGCACGGCCAGCCCGGCGCCGAGGGAGAAGGTGGTGACGCAGAGCACCAGCGAGGCCAGGGCGACCGGGAAGCCGGTGAGGACGTAGCGGGTGTCGGCGGCGAGGCGCGGCAGGGTCGTCATGCCCACGACGCTATGGATCGAGACCCGCGAAACCGATCCGGTGAGCCGCCCAACCGCGGGTGGGGACAGCCCCACCCCGTCCTCAGTCCAGGCCGCGCTTCCCCGGGGCCCAGAACGGCTTGACCACGACCGACGTGCGGGGCCAGCCGCGCTCCGCCGTGAAGTGGCGGCGGATCGCCTGGCACGTGCGGGCCTCGCCGGCGACGTAGGCGGCGCCGGGCCCGGCCGGCAGGTCCAGGTCGCGCAGCGCCGCGAGGATGCCGTCGGTACCGGTGCGGTCGATCCACCGCAGGTCCTCCGCGCGGGGCAGCGGCATGCGGTCGTCCGGGTCGGCGACCTCGATGACCCCGTGCACCGGCGTGGTGGCGGGCAGCGCCCGCAGCATCGCGCCGAACGCCGGGCAGGCCGTCTCGTCGCCGACGAACACGTGGTACGACACCTGCTCCCGCAGCACCATGCGGCCCTGCGGCCGGGTGAACGCGACCGGCTGGCCGACGCCGACGTCCCGGGACCAGCGGGCGCCGGGGCCGCCGGCCGGCTGGTCGAAGACGCACAGGTCGAGGTGCTCGCCGTCGGCGTAGTCCCAGACGGAGTACGTGCGCAGGGTCATGCCCTCGACCCGGACCCGGACGTGCTGCCCCGGCGCCCAGCCCAGCCCCCGCAGCGCGTCGCCCGTGCAGCGGATCCGGCGCATGCGCGGCGTGACCGGCTCGGTGCCGGCGACCGTCGTGCGCACCAGGAAGTAGTCCATGAGGTTGCTCATGCGGCACAGCCTGCCGCTTCATGTACACATGAAGTCAAGCATCGGCGAGCTGGCCCGGCGGTTCGGGCTGGCCACGCACGTCCTGCGGCACTGGGAGAGCATGGGCCTGCTGACCCCGGCGCGCGACGAGACGGGCCGGCGCGTCTACGGCGAGGCCGACCTGGTGCGGGTCGCGCTGATCCTGATCGGCAAGGACGCCGGCTTCGAGCTGCGGGAGATGCGTGAGCTGCTGCGGTCGGGCAACCCGATGCAGCACCCGGACCTGCTCCGCCGCCACGTGGCCGACCTGGAGCAGCGCATCGCCGCCGCGACCGCCGCGAAGGAGCTCATCGAGGAGGCCCTGGCCTGCACCCTGCCGTTCGCCGAGTGCCCGCACGCCCAGGCGCACATCAACGCCCGCATTCCCGCCGGGTAGGAGCCGGGTCCGACGTCATCGCGGCGCCGGACTCGCTCTCCCGAGTGCTCAACCCGTAGTGACGGCGGAGTAGCGGAGCAGGGCGGCCACACCGCCCTCGGCCCGCACCTCGTCCGGCGCGGCGAGGACCAGGTCGGCGTCGGAGCAGACGACGGCCCGCACCAGCGCCGCGTCCGCGCGGGCCCGCTGCGGGTCGGCGACGCCCATGGCGTGCAGCTGGGCCGGGTCGAACGACAGCTGCGCCGGCTCGGGGCCGACCCACAGCCGCGCCGTGGACGACGGGTCGTCGACGAGCAGCACCGTACCGACCTGGCCGCGCTGGAGCGCCCGCACCACTGCCGGGAGGCCGCCCGCGTCGCTGCCGCGGTAGCGGTCGACGGCGGCCTGCGCGTTCGCCGCGGCCCGGGCGGCGATCGCCCGCACGGTGGCGTCGTCGAAGGTGGTGCCGGCCCCCGCGTCGGTCTGCACGACCCGCTCCTGCCAGTGCTCCGGCAGCTGCGCGACCAGCAGCGGGCGCGCCTGCGGATCGCCGGCCACGACGACCACCTCCGCACCGCAGGCCCGGGCGGCCTCCGCGACCGCCGCGGCCACGTCGCCGGCGTTGCGCTGCCATGTCACCTTGGCGGCGCGCTGGTACCGCGGCTGCGCCCACCCGCCGGGCTTGGTCCGGTGCAGCGGGAACACCTCGTGCCCCTCGACCGCCTCGCTGCGCACCAGCCGGTCGGCGTCGACCGCCTCGACCCGGCCGCCGGTGCGGTCGACCATCACCCGGACGTACGGGATCGACTCCCCCAGCTGGGCGAGCAGCGGCATGACGTGCGGCAGCGGGCCGAACGCGGCGATCTCGCGGCGGGGCGGGGCCGGCAGGTCCCGCACCAGCAGTGCCTCGCCGCCGTTGGCGAAGCCGGCCAGCCCGTACGGGCCGCCCTGCACGGGGTGGCCGAGCAGGGCGCGCTCCAGGGCGCCGGCGGTGGCCGCGTCGCAGCCGGCCGCCTCGAGCGCCGTCCGCGCGGCCCGCGAGCGCAGTTCGAGCGCGCCGGCGGCGTTCTCGGTGTTGCGGGACGCGTCGAGGTACACCGACGCCCAGGGACCGGAGCGCTCGTACAACGGGCGCAGGAATGCCACATGCATGCTGGACTCCTTTCGGCTCACCCGGCCAACTACCCGATCACGGGCGGGAAACGCATCCGTCCGGGAAGTCGGCGCCGTGTGTCGTTGCGCTACCAGCCGTCGCTGGACGGCGTGCGGGCCGCCCCCGAGCTGCAGCGCCTGCGACCACCTGATCGCGGGGACGCGCCGACCCGGGCTCAACCCTTGATCGCGCCCGACGTCATGCCGGCGACGATCTGGCGGTTGAAGAACAGGAACATCAGCAGCGGCGGGATCGTGATGAGCAGGACGTCCATGAAGAGCAGGTTGTACTGGGTGCTGTACTGGCTGGAGAAGTTGTAGAGGGTGAGCTGGACGGTGGCGTTCGTGTCGCCGGGCAGGAAGTACAGCGGGTACGTGAAGTCGTTGAACACCGCCACCGACTGCACCACGACGACGGTGATGGCGACCGGGCGCAGCAGCGGCAGCACCACCCGGAAGAACAGCCGCAGCGGGCCGGCGCCGTCGATGACGGCGGCCTCGTCCAGCTCGCGCGGGATGCCGGCGATGAAGGCCCGGAAGAGCAGGATCGCGAACGACAGCCCGAACGCGATCTCGATGAGGATCAGACCGGGCATGGTCTTGAACAGCCCGAGCTTCTGCAGCACCCAGATGGTCGGCACGACCGCGGGCGGGATGATCAGCCCGGACAGGACCAGGAAGTTCACCAGCGGCGTCCAGCGCGAGGCCCGCCGCTGCAGCACGAAGGCGACCATCGCGGCGAGCACGACCATGCCGGTGACGCTGGCGACGGTGAGGATCGTGCTGTTGATGAAGGCGATGATGAGCATGTAGTCGCGCGCCTGGACCACGTCGACGAAGTTCTGGACGGGCTGGAACGACGTGGGCCAGTCGAACGACGGCAGCGCCGACTGCTGCCGGTCCTTCATCGCGTTGATCGCGATGAACAGGAACGGCACGACGAACACCACGCCCGACACGAGGATCGCGGCGATCCCCATGAGGTGGCGCCTCACTGCTGGACCTCCCTGCGGTTGAGGAACCAGAAGAGCGGGACGATGACGGCGGTGACGACGACGAACAGCACGACGTTGCCCGCGGTGGACAGGCCGTAGAAGCCGGCCTGGTACTGCTTGTAGATGACCGACGCGATGACGTCGGACGTGAAGCCGGGGCCGCCGCGGGTCATCGCCCAGATGAGGTCGAACGAGCGCAGCCCGCCGATGAGCGACAGGATGACCACGGTGACCGTGGCCGGGCGGGCCAGGGGCAGCACGATGTGGCGGAACCGGCCGAACGCGCTCGCACCGTCGACGGAGGCGGCCTCGAAGTACTCCTGGGGGATCGAGACGATGCCGGCGATGTAGATGAGCGTGGCCAGGCCGACGCCCTTCCACACGTCGACCAGCGCCACCGACAGCAGCGCCCACTGCGGGTCGGTGAGCCAGCCGGGCCCGTCGACGCCGACCGTGCCCAGGACGGCGTTGATGAGCCCGTGCTCGGGGTTCATCAGGACCGTGAACGTGATGCCGACGCCGATGGTGCTCACGAGCACCGGGAAGAACACCACCGAGCGCAGGTACCCGCGGGCCGTGATCTGCGAGGTCAGCAGCACGGCGAGCAGCAGGCCGAGGACGACCTTGAGCCCGGAGGTGACGACCGCGTAGATCATGGTGTTGGTGAAGCCCTTGACGAGGGCTGGCTCGGCGAAGAACTGGCGGAAGTTCTCCAGGCCGATGAACTCGTGGTCGAACAGTGTCCACCGGGTGAGGCTGAAGTAGAACGACGCGAACGTCGGCACCAGGAACAGCGTGCCGTAGACGAGCGCCGCGGGCAGGTAGAACCAGTACGGATACGGGCTGGGCGATCGGCGGCGGCGCGCTGCGGCGACCTGTTCGCCGGTCGCGGTGCGGTGCTCGGGCACGGTGGTGGTCATGGCTGGGCCCTCCTCGACCCGGGCCCGTGGCCCCGTGCGGGGCCACGGGCGGGGACGGCGGACTACCAGCCGGGCAGGCCGAGTTGCTGGGCCTGCTTCTTGACGTCCTGGTCGTAGAGCGCCGCGCCGTCGGGCGCCTTGCGGATGCCGGAGCCGACCTCGACGGTGATCTGCTCCAGCGACGGGCCCTTCACCGGCGACAGGAACTCCAGCGCCGGGCTGTTGTTGCCGGAGTCGAAGTACGGCTGCATGTCCTTGATCGGCTCGGCCACGTCGGCCGGCAGCGCGCAGCCCTTGACGAGGAACGGCCCGAACGGCGTGGTGGCCTTCGCGACCGCGTCGCAGCCCTCCTTGCTCGCCACGAAGGCCAGGAACTTGCGGGCGCCGTCGAGCTTGGCGCCGCTGGTGGTCTTCGGAATGAAGATGCCGGCCGGCTCCCAGACGGTGAGGCCGTTCTTGCCGGCGTCGTCGCCGGGCAGGGCGAAGAACCCGACGTCCTTGACCTTGTCCGGCGACTGGCCGACGAGCGTGCCGACGGCGAACGTGAGCATCGGGTAGTGCACGCCGGTGCCGTCGGCGAGGTGCTTGATGCCGGCCTCCAGCTTGGTGGAGGCGAAGTCGGACGTCAGGTAGCCCGCGTCGTGCACCTCCTGGAGCTTCTGGAAGCTCTTGAGCGCCGCCGGGGTCGACGCGTACTTGGCCTTCCCCGCGGTGTACTGGGTCGCGAAGTCCGACTGCGCCGCCGACACGTTGTGGAAGTCGGCGAGCACGATCACCTGGGAGGTCCAGGTGTCCTGGTAGGTCTGGATCACCGGGGCGATCCCGGCCGCCTTGATCTTGGCGTTGTTGGCCATGAAGTCGGCCCACGTCTTGGGCACCTGCAGGCCGAGCTTCGCGTACACGGCCTTGTTGTAGAGCATGCCGCCACCGGTCGCGCCGCCGAACGGCACGCCGTAGAGCTTCCCGCCGGCCGACACCGTGGTCTTGAACGTGCCGTCCAGGTCGCCGACGTACGGCTGGTCGTCGATCGGGGCCAGGTTCTGCTCCGGCTTGAGGGCCTGGAACAGCGAGCCCGAGTTGTACATGAAGACGTCGGTCATGTCGCCGGTGGACAGCCGGGTCTTGACGATGTTGTCGCCCTCGGAGCCCTGCGGCCGGGTCTCCACCTTCACGGTCACGCCGGTGTTCCTGGCGTTATAGGCCTTGGCGAGGGCCTCGGCGGTCTTGAGGCTGGCGTCGGAGTTGTCGGCGAGGAACGTGATGGTGGTGCCGGAGCCGCTGTCGCTGGAGCCGAGGTCGCCGGCGCTGCAGGCGCTCAGCGCCAGCGCCCCGGCGGCGAATGCCGCGAGCGCGGCTCGTGACCGGATTCGTCTCATGATCGCTACCTCCGATGGGGGTGTGTGAGGGTACTCAACCGTTCGTGGGGGGCGCGAACGGGTGGACGACGGGGACAGGGGACGGATCGTCACCGGCGTCGCGGAACGGGCAGCTGAAGGCGTGGTGGCCGGAGCCGATCTCGGCCGGCGCGCCGGACGGCAGTTCGACCGTCGCCGTCACGCCGGGCGGCAGGGTGACGTCGACGTCGAGCCGGCCGTCCGCGCGTCGCCAGGCGACCGCGATCCGGCCGTACGGGCTGTCGTGCGTGGCGGCGGCGCGGGTCAGCCCGCCGCCGGGGCGGGGCCGCACCGTGACCCGGCGGTAGCCGGGCGCGGCCGGGGCCAGGCCGGCCACCCGGCGGTGCAGCCAGTCGGCGACGGCACCGAACGCGTAGTGGTTGAAGGAGGTCATGTCGCCGGGGTTCACCCGGCCGTCGGGCAGCAGGCTGTCCCAGCGCTCCCACATGGTCGTGGCGCCCATCGTGATCGGGTACAACCACGACGGGCACTCCCGCTGCAGCAGCAGGTGGTAGGCCGTGTCGTCGGCGCCGACGCTGCTCAGCGCGTCGCAGATGAGCGGCGTGCCGGCGAAGCCGGTGCTGACGTGGTAGCCGTCGACGCGCACCAGCTCGGCGAGCCGGTGCCCGGCCCGCTCCCGCTGCTCCTCCTTGGCGAGCAGCCCGGCGGTGAGGGCGAGCGCGTACGCGGTCTGCGCGTCGCTGGCCAGCCGGCCGCTCGGCGTCACGAACTCGTCGCTGAACGCCTCCGCGACGGCGGTGGCGTGGGCGGTGTACCGCGCGTGGTCGGCCTCCTCGCCGAGCAGCGCGGCGATCGCGGCCAGCCGGCGGGCGCTGTCGGCGTGGGCGGCGGTGGCGACGAGGTGCGGGTCGGTGCGGGCGGCCGCCGGCTGGTCGGCCGGCGCGGCCGGGTCGAGCCAGTCGCCGAACTGGAACCCGGTGTCCCACAGCCGGTGCTCGCCGGCGAGCGCCGCGACCTGGTCGACCCAGGCCTTCATGCTCGGGTACTGCGCCCGCAGGATCCCGGTGTCGCCGAAGCGCTCGTGCAGCACGTCGGGCCCCACGACCGCCACGTCGCCCCACACGGCGGCCGGCTGGGCCGGGCCGAGCAGTTCCAGCCACGGCACGTAGAACGGGACGGTGCCGATCTCCTGCTGCTCGGCGGCCAGGTCGGCCAGCCACGAGGTGAGCAGCCCGGCGCAGTCGTACAGGAAGCTCGCGGTCGGCGCGAAGACGGCCAGGTCGCCGGTCCAGCCGAGCCGCTCGTCGCGCTGCGGGCAGTCGGTGGGCACGTCGAGGAAGTTGCCGCGCAGGCTCCACACCACGTTGTCGTGCAGGCGGTTCAGCAGCGGGTCGTCGCACTCGAACCAGCCGGTGCGGGTCATGTCGGTGTGGCAGACCACGGCCTCGACGTCCTCGGCGGACGCCGTGCCGGTCACCTCGGCGTAGCGGAAACCGTGGACGGTGAACCGCGGCTCCCACGTCTCGGCGCCGCCGCCGCGCAGCACGTACTCGTCGCGGGCGGCCGCCTGCCGCAGCGGGCGCGTGTACAGCTCGCCGTCCTGCAGCACCTCGGCGTGGCGCAGGGTCACGGTCGCGCCCGCCGGCCCCTGGACGCGGATGCGGAGCCGGCCGGTGATGTTCTGGCCGAAGTCGAGGAGGGTCGCGCCCGACGGCGCGGTGCTGACGGCGACCGGGCGCAGGACCTCGGTGCGGCGCACCGGCGGGCCGTCGGGGGCGACCAGCCGCGCCGGGTCGAACGGCAGCGCCTCGACCGGGTTCCAGCCGGCGTCGTCGAAGCCGGGACTCGACCAGCCGGGCCGTTCGAGGCGGGCGTCGTAGCGCTCGCCGTCGTAGAGCCCGGTGGCGGTGATCGGCCCGGACGCCGACCGCCATCGGTCGTCCGTGCCGATCACGTGCGTGGAGCCGTCGGCGCAGCGCACCTCCAGCTGGGCGAGCAGGCCGGTGCGCTCGCCGTAGACGGCCCGGCGGCCGCCGCCGAACCCGAGCCGGCCCCGGTACCACCCGTCGGCGAGCCAGGCGCCGACGGCGTTGGCGCCTTCGGTGAGGTGGCCGGTGACGTCGTAGGTCTGGTAGCGCAGCCGGTGGTGGTAGGAGGTCCAGCCGGGCGCCAGGACGTGGTCGCCGACCGTCCGTCCGTTGAGCTCGATCTCGTACACGCCATAGGCGGTCACGTAGAGCCGGGCTTCGACAACGTCCGACGGCAGTTCGAATGCCCGGCGCAGCAGCACCGCCGGGCCGTCGGCGTCGAGCGGCTGCGGCGGCGGGCCCACCATCGCGGCGGTCCAGTCCCCGGTGTCCAGCAGGCCGGCCTCGACCGCGAGCTCCTCGCTCCACGGCGACGGCTCGTCCGCGCCGACACCCCAAATGCGCACGCGGACGAGCCGTCGCTCCCGGGACGCCAGCGCCGCGGCAGGCCATGGCACCAGTACCTGCTCGGCGGAGGCGACCCGGCCCGAGGTGGACTCGGCGCCGTCCGCGTCCCGCACGGCGATCTCGTAGGCCGACTGGACCCAGTCCGCGGCGGCCGTCTCGACCCGCCACGACAGCCGGGGCGTGCCGGTGCCGAGGCCGAGGGGCTCGCGGTGGTGGTCGGCCCGCAGGCCGGAGACGCGAAGCGACACGGGAACTCCCTGAAACGATTCAAAGGGACTGTCAACGCAACCGCGCGACCGAGGGGTGTCGTCGCACGGTGCCGGAGATGCTTGGGGGTGTTTCGTAGAGCGTTCTTCATTGTTATAACGGTCACAGACGTTGTCAAGACGCTCTATCTGCACGTCCGTGTAGACCAATGTCCACGAGGCCGGGCGCGATCAAGACCGGCTAGACTGCCCGAGCTGGTGTAGTCCGTTCTACGAAGGAGGCCGAGCATGGCCGCCGGACCGCCGCCCCGCCGGGCCACCATCACCGACGTCGCCAACCTGGCCCAGGTGTCGCCGGCGGCGGTGTCGAAGGTGCTGCGCAACGCCTACGGCGTGAGCCCGGCGATGCAGGAGCGCGTCCGCGCCGCGATGGCCGAGCTGGGCTACCGCCCGCACGCCGCGGCGCGCGGCATGCGCGGCCAGACGTACACGATCGGCGTGCTCATCCCCGACCTGCGCAACCCGTTCTTCCCCGAGCTCATCGAGGGCATCGGCGACCACCTCGAGGGCACCGACTACCAGACGGTGCTCGGCCCGGGCGGCAGCACGCCGGAGACGCAGTCGCGCACCACGGACGCGCTCGTCGACCGGCGCGTCGACGGCCTGGTCTTGATCGCCCCGGCGCTGCCGCGCACCCGCCTGGAGCAGATCGCGCGGACGGTGCCGGTGGTGGTGATCGGCCGGCACGGCAAGTCGACCGAGTACGACGGCGTCGTCGACGACGACCTCATGGGCGCCGGGCTGGTGGTGGACCACCTGGCCGACCTCGGCCACCGCCGGATCGCCCACATCGAGCACCGCGACACCACCCGCGGCATCCCGACCACGATGCCGCAGACGGTCCGCGCCGAGGGCTACCGCCAGGCGATGGAGCGCCGCGGCCTGACCGCCGGGATCGACATCGTCCCGAGCACGTACAGCGAGGCCGGCGGCTACAGCGCCGCGCTGGAGCTGCTGGCCCGCCCGGTCCGCCCGACGGCGATCTTCGCGGGCGCCGACGTCGCCGCCATCGGCGTCCTGAACGCGGTGTACGAGGCCGGCCTGCGCATCCCGGAGGACCTCTCGGTGGCGGGCTACGACAACACGACGGTGGCGGCGATGGGCCCGATCTCGCTGACGAGCGTCGACCAGGACGGCCACCTGATGGGCGGCAACGCGGCCCGCCTGCTCCTGGAGCGCATCGAACGCAAGCGCGACCGCTCGGTCCTGCTGTCCTTCTCCCCCACCCTGGTCCCCCGCCGCAGCACCGCCCCGCCACCGCACGCCTAGCGCGGCGCGGATGCCGGGGCGGCTTGCGGCGCGGGGCGGCTACCGGCCGCCGAGGAACCAGGCCCGCAGGCGGTCGAACGCGGTCTGCGTGAACCGGTCCACGACCGCGGGGTCGGCGGAGCCGCGCTCCCAGCCGTTCGCGAGGAGGACGAGCACCGCGGTGCCCACTCGGACGGCCGCCACCAGGCTGACGTCGTCGCCGCCCGTCGGGTTGCCCTCCGAGTCCCGGGCCGGGGAGCGCAGCTCGAACAGGATCGCGTCGTCGCCGCGCTCCGTCGCGGTGAGGAGGCGGATCCGGTACCGGACGCCCTCGCGGGTCTCGGCCGGGCAGGCCGACACCGCCGAGCGCAGCTGGCGCATGAACTGCTCGGCGCCGTCGCGCTGATAGGTCGTGATGGTCTCGTCGAACGTGCCGTCGGGCACGGGCACGAAGTCCTGCTTCGGCGGCTGCGCCGAGAAGATGACGTGCAACGTCCGGCGGGCCGCGACCAGCGCGTCGCTGCCGTACCTCGCCCCGCACAGCGGCGGCAGCATGCCGGCGGACGGCACCTCGTAGGGGGCGTCCGCGCGGTTGGTGTCGGGCTGCTGCAGGAACGCCCGGTCCGGGATCGCGTGTACCGCCACGGCGGTGCTGGACGGGGCGGCCGACGACGGCGGCGGCGAGGCAGCGGTCGGTGCGGCGGCCGACGGTGCCCGCCCCGGGGCCGGGTCACATCCGGCGAGGCCGCTCACCAGCACCCCGAACGTCACGGCTATCAGGACTCGTGTGTTCATCTGCCACCCCCGTTGAAGACGCGTCAGTACGAGTTACGCGCGACGCCGGTCGCGGGTTGCAGGGGTTGCTGCGGCGGATGGCACCGGCTGCTGCAACCCGGCGCCGGTGTCGGACGTAAGGCATGGTGACGGGTGAGGCAAGCGGAGCGGGGGCGGCGACGCATGCGGGACGCAGCGGATTTTGACGAGTTCTACCGGGCGACGTCCGGGCGGTTGCTGCGCTTCGGGTACGCGGTCTGTGGGGACCTCACCGAGGCGCAGGACCTCGTGCAGGAGGCCTATACGCGGGCCTGGTCGCACTGGCGGACCGTGGCCGGGCATCCGAATCCGGAGGGCTGGCTGCGGCTGGTGGTCGCCCGACTGGCCACCGATCGGCGGCGGCGGCTGCAGCGGTGGCAGGGTGTGCTGCTGCGGACCGGGCCGCCCGCCGTCGGTGAGCCGCCCGGGGAGGACACCGTGGTCCTGGTCGCGGCGCTGCGGCGGCTGCCGGTCGCGCATCGGCAGGCGCTCGCGCTGCACTACCTGTTCGATCTTCCGGTTGCGGACATCGCCAGCGAGATCGGGGTGGCCGTCGGGACGGTGAAGTCGTGGCTGTCGCGGGGGCGGGCGGGCCTCGCCGCGGTCCTGGGCGAGCCGGCGGTGGCGAAGGAGGGTGACCGATGAGCGACCTGCAGGATCTCTACGCGGCGCTGGCCCGTGAGGCCGACGGCACGCGCCTCGGCGGGCCCGACGTGCCGCGTCGCCGGGCCGACCGGCGGCGGCGGGTCCGGGCGGCCGTGGGTGTGGCGGCGGTGGCCGTGCTGGTCGCCGTGATCACCGTCGGCGGGCGGGTGGTGCTCGGGGCGGAGGGCCCCCCGCTTCCCCCGATCGTCAGCACGTCCCCGTCGCCGGCGCAGACGCCGTCCGAGACGCCGTCCGCGTCGGCCAAGCCGTCCGAGACGCCCTCCGGGACACCGTCGTCCGGACAGGCGCCATCCAACACGGTCGCGGCGATCCCCGACAGCGCGTTCCTCCAGCAGCCGGACACCAACCGGGCCGACGCCCCCTACGAGGTCGCTTCCGACCGCATGCTCCCCGAGCTGTGCGGGGCCAGGTACGCCGGCGACAAGATCATCCAGCGCCGGACCTTCCACGTCATCTACTCGAAGGAGCCGAACCGCCAGGACTTCGTGCCGGCGCCCGACGGGACGTTCGCCGAGACCGTCACGACCTACCGGGCGGACGGCGCCACGCGCTTCATGCAGCAGCTGCGCGGCGCCGTGTCCGGGTGCCCGGCCCAGACGCGGGAGGGCGTCCGGTACAAGAACCGGATGCTGACCGCCGGGCAGCACGGCGACGACGCGATCCTGTTCGAGGTCCGCTACCCCACCCTCGACTCGGACGGCAAGGCGACCGGTGGCGAGGAGGTGCGCCTGGTCAGCGCCGTGCGGGTCGGCACCGTGGTCCTGGTCCTGTACGAGCAGGGCTGGGAGCGCGGCTGGTCGGCCGACCGCACCGTCGTCGAGCGCTTCACCACCGTCGCCGTCAGCCGGCTGCGCGCCTGGCTCGACGCCGGCGCAGGATCAGCCAGCCCAGGCCCGTCGCGGTGAGCAGCACGGCGGCCGCGGTGAGCAGCCGCAGCCACACCGGCCACGGGCCGCGCCGCGGGTCGCCGGTCTCGGCGACCCGCAGGTCCGGCAGCAGCCCGGCGGCGACCTGCAGGTCGTACGTGGTGCTGCCGCCGGCGACGCGGGAGAGGGGTCGCGGGGTGCCGCTCAGGGGGACCGCCGACACGGTGCGCCCGACGATCGAACTGCCCTCGGTCAGCAGCAGCTCGTCCGTGGCGCGCCAGCCCAGCAGCGCGATCTCGCCGGACCGCTCGATCACCGGCGGTACCGATGAAGCCCCATCGACGGCAATGAACGTCAGCGTGCAGGGGATCTTCCCCACGCCGGCGTTGTCGACGAGTGCGACATATCGCCCGTCAGGGGACCAGGCGTTCGGGCCGGCGATCCGCGCGCCGAACGGGATCGATCCCACGGTCTCCGGCTCCCCGCCGCCGACATCGACGATCAGCAGTTCACTGCGCGTCTCCAGCTGCTGTTGTACCGCAATGCGCCGCCCGTCCGGCGCGAACGCCGCCTCGACCGCCCGCACCGGCAGCGTCGTGGACGTGCCGGAGCGCAGGTCGAGCAGCACCGCGTCGGCGCCGGTGTCGTACACGAGCCGCGCGCCGTCCGGCGACCAGGCCCGCGGCTGGATCACGCCCGTGGCCGGGGCCGCGAAGTGCCGGGTGTCCCCCGTGGCCAGGTCGACGACCGCGACGTCCCCGGCGTCGCCCAGGCTGCCGACGGCGACCGCCGCGCCGTCCGGGGACAGCAGCACCGGCGCGTCCTGCCAGGTGCCCAGCTCGACCGGGCCGCCGCGCCGCTCGGCCTCGTCGAGCCGCCGGTACGTGCGCCCGTCGGTGCCGACCACGACCGTCTGCAGCTGGTGCAGCACCCGCGGCCCGTTGCTGCCCTGCACGTACGTGGCCACGGCCGGCCCCGCCGGCGCGGCCGACACGGGCGCGGTGAGCAGCGAGAGGCCGGCGAACGTGCGCGGCAGCACCGGCGCGGCGGCGCGGGGCTGTCCGGGCTGGGCCAGCAGGCCGGGGCCGGCGACCGCGCCGAGCAGCACGGACAGCACGGCGACGGCGCTCGCCACGGGCCGCCAGCGGGCCGGCCGGGCGGCCCGGGCAATGAGCACCTCGGGGTCGGGCGGGACGATCGGCAGGGCGTCGGCGACCTCCCGGAGCGCCGCGCCGACGCGGGTGTGCGGGTCAGTCTGCATCGAGCTCCTCCTTGACCGCGGCCAGGCCGCGGTGCAGCAGCGACTTGACCGTCCCCGGCCGGCAGCCGAGCGCCGCGGCGATCTGCGCCTCGGACAGGTCCAGGTAGAACCGCAGGAACACGGCCGCCCGCTGGCGGGGGTTCAGGCGGCGCAGGGCCGCCCGGACGGCCTGCGCGTCGGCGCTGCCGCCGGCGTCGCCGGCGGCCCCGGTGATCCAGGCCGGGTCGGCGACCCCGGCGTGCCGGCGCTCCAGCCGGCGTCGCCGCACCCACGACGTGCACCGCGACACGACCGCGCGGCGCAGGTAGGGCACGGGCTCGCGGACCTGGGAGCCGCGGCGGTACCACTCGATGAACGCCTCCTGCACGACGTCCTCGGCAGCGGCCCGGCTCCCGGTCGTCACGTACGCGAGCCGCGCGAGCGGCACGTAGTGCGCGGCGTACACCGCCCGGAAGGCCTCGTGGTCGAGGCCGTCCGGCGCGGGCCGGTCAGTCAGCACGGTCACATGGTGCAGGGCGCACGGGTCACGCGTTCGGTTCCGGCGGTCAGCCGGCGAAATGTTCCCCGGCCGGGGCCGGGGTGAAGTCGTCCAGCGCCGCCCACAGCGCCGGGACGCTCACCAGGGCGGTGGCGGCCACCTCGTCCCGCTCGCGCAGCCAGGCCAGGTGGCGCAGCGCGTGGACGGCCACCGCGTCGACGGGCACCACCGCCGGGCTCGGCGCCGCCGGGTCGCCCGAGCTGGTGACGGTGCGTGACACCAACGGTACCGAATCGGGATCCGCGACGCCGTCCAGCACCGCGGCGTAGGTCAGCACCACGGCCCCCGCCTCGAAGCGCCACGACGTGGAGTGCAGGATGGTCAGCGGCGAGCCGGCCAGGTCGGCGGCCACCGCGTCCGGGTGCGTGTCCCGGGACAGCGGCGCGCAGGCCCGCCGGTAGTGCACCGCGGCGTCGCGCGCGCCGACGATGAGCACCTCGACCCGCACCGGAGCGTCTCGCCACACCAGTGCCACTGTGCAGTATCTGCCACTCAGTTGCAACAACCGGCCGGCCTCACGTCCGACGCGCTGTTCCGTCCGGATCAGCTCGTCCAGCAGTGCGTCCCTCAGCGAACGCGGCGGCGAACGCGTCCGCGCCGAGCGCTGCGGCCAGGCCGGCCCGCAGCCGCTCGTCCGGGGGCGCGAGCGGGTGGCGGCTCGCCGACTGGCGCTCGCGGTGCGCCGCGCCGAGCAGCACGGCGGCGTCGCGGGGCCGGTCGCGCGCGGCGAGGACCGCGGCGAGCGACTCCAGGGCCGAGACGAGCACGATCGACTGCCCGGCCACGGTCACCGCCTCGGCGCTGCCGCGCAGCAGCTCCTCCGCCGCGTCCAGGCGGCCGGCGGCGCGGGCCTCCTCGCCGAGTATGAACAGGGCCCGGCCGGTGCAGCGGCGGTCGCCGAGCCGGCGCAGGGCCGGCAGCAGCGACCGCATGAGCCCGGCGGCCCGGCCGGTGTCGCCGCGGACCCAGGCCAGCTGGGCGAAGCCGACCGCGGCGTGGGCGATGTCGGCCTCGCTGCCGGCCGCCTCGGCGAGCTCCCGGCTCTCGCTGAGCCAGCCGCGGACCTCCTCGTCGGCGACGCCGGCGTTCATCGCCCGCTGGGCCATCATGAACAGGGTGTTGGCGGCGAACACCTGGTCGCCGACCCGGCGGAACAGCGTCACGGCGTCGCGGCCCCACTGCAGCGCCTCGCTGAGCGCGCTGGAGATCGACACGAAGCCCTGCATGACGAGCGCGCGCTCCCAGTCGTGCCCGGCGCCGAAGCCGGCGAGCGCCTCGAGCAGTGCGGGCCGGCTCAGCTCGGGCCGCACCCAGGTGGCGCTCACGCCGAACGCGTGCGCGGCCCGGGCCCGGCTGACGTCGTCGAGGCCGGCCGCGAGCCGGCGGGCCCGCTCGGCCAGGCCGAACGCGGTCCGGGCGTCGGACGGGTGCAGCAGCGCGCTCGCGGCGGCGAGGCCGGCGACGACGGCCGGCGTGGCGGGCGGGTCACCCGCGGCGAGGACCCGCCGCACCCACTCGAAGGCCTCGCGCCGCTGCCCGGTGGCGTCCCAGAACCGCTCCAGCGCGCCGATCCCGCGCCACGCCGCCTCCAGGTCGCCGGCCTCGACGCAGTGGGCCAGCGCGGCCCGCAGGTTCGGCTGCTCCGCGGTGAGCCGGTCGAGCCACCGCCGCTGGCCGGCGCCGCGCACGTGCCCGGCGGCGTCCGTGGCGAATGCGACGTAGTGGGCGGCGTGGTCGCGGCGGGCGGCCGCGGCGGCGCCGCCGTCGGCCAGCCGCTCGGCCGCGTAGGCGCGGATGGTCTCCAGCAGCCGGTACCGGCGCTCGTCGGTGCCGGCGGTGGTGACGAGCGACTTGTCGACCAGGGTCGGCAGCAGCGACACGACGGCGCCGGAGTGCACGGCCCGCACGGCGGCGTAGTCGAAGTCGGCCGGGAACACGCCGAGCCGGTCGAACAGTGACCGCTCGTCGTCGTCGAGCAGCCGGTAGCTCCAGTCGATCGCGCCGCGCAGCGTGCGGTGCCGCGGTCCGGTGGTGCGGGCGCCCGCGGAGAGCAGGTCGAAGCGGTGCTCCAGGTGCTCGACGAGCTCCGCCGGGCCGAAGGTGCGGATCCGCGACGCGGCCAGCTCGATCGCGAGGGGCAGCCCGTCGACCCGCCGGCACAGCGCGGCGACGGCGGCCGCGTTGGCGTCGGTGAGCGCGAACCCGGGCGACGCGGCGGCGGCCCGCTCGACGAACAGCCGCACCGCGGCGCTGTCCCCGACGGCGGCACCGTCCTGCGGCACGTCGAGCGGCGGCACGGGGTACACCACCTCCCCCGGCACGCCGAGGGGCTCCCGGCTCGTCGCGAGCACCCCCAGCGGCCCGCCGCCGAGCAGCTCGGCGACGACGGCGGCGGCCTCGGCCACGACGTGCTCGCAGTTGTCCACCAGCAGCAGGCCGGTCGCGTCGGCGGCGAGCGACCAGCCGGGCTCGGGCACGACGCCGAGGGCCCGCGCGACGACGTCGCCGACCAGGTCTTCGGTCACCGGCGCGAGGTCGGCGAAGAAGACGCCGGGACCGGCGACGTGCAGCGCGAGGCGGGTCTTGCCCACGCCGCCGGGGCCGACGAGCGTCACGAGGCGGTGGGTACCGAGCCGTTCGCGCACCTCGGCCGCCTCCCGCTCGCGCCCGACGAGGCTGGTCAGCGGGGCCGGCGCCGCCGGGCGGCCCGGGACCGGCCGGCGCAGCAGGCGCTCGCCGGCCTCGACGAGCCCGGCCCGGTCGGCGAGGCCGAGCTTGCGCAGCAGGGCCGCGATGTGGCTCTCCACGGTGCGGATCGAGACGTGCAGCCGCTCGGCGATCTCGCGGTTGCGCAGCCGCTCGCCCACCGCCCGCAGGACCTCGGCCTCCCGCTCGGTGACGCCGGCCCGGGCCAGCTCGTCTGCCATGCACGCATTCTCCACGGCCGCACGGACGCGGCGTCAGTGCGAAGTTCCGTGCGGCGCACGGATGAGCCCGGGCGCCCGGACGGCGACGCTGATCCGTGTGAACACCCGCTCCGACGTCGTCATCGTGGGTGCCCGCGCCGCGGGCGCCGCGACCGCGCTGCTGCTGGCCCGGCTGGGCCACGACGTGGTCGTGCTCGACCGGGCCGTCTTCCCGGCCGACACGCTGTCGACCCACCAGATCGCCCGGACCGGCGTGGTGCAGCTGCACCGCTGGGGGCTGCTCGACGCGGTCCTCGGCAGCGGCGCCCCCGCGATCCGGCGGGTGTCGTTCACCGCCGCCGGCGAGACGGTCGCCCGCACCGTGAAGGACAAGGCCGGCGTGGACCTGCTCGTCGCGCCGCGCCGGCAGGTGCTCGACACCCTGCTCGCGGAGGCGGCCGCCCGGGCCGGTGCCCGGATCCGGTTCGGGGTGACCGCCACCGGGCTGCGCCGCGACGGCACCGGCCGGGTCGTCGCGGTCACCGGCCACGACCGGCGGGGCGACCCGGTGCGCTGCGACGGGCGGTTCGTCGTCGGCGCCGACGGCCTGCGCTCGATGGTGGCCCGCGAGGCCGGGGCCGCGGTTGTCGAGGAGCACGCGGCCGGCGGCGCCGTCCAGTACGCCTACTACGACGGCGTCGCGTGGGACGGCATCGAGCTCATCGTCGCCGACCGCGCGCTCACCGGCGTCTTCCCGACCCACGACGGCGCGGCCTGCGTGTGGATCTGCGGGCCGTCCGCCGACGCGCACCGGGCCCGGCGGGCCCGCCCGTCCCGGGCCGAGGCGTTCACCGCCTACCTGCGCCGTACCGCGCCCGAGCTGGCCCACCGGCTGGAGCGCGGGCGGCGGGTCTCGCCCGTCACCGGCATGCTGCGCACCCCGAACGTGGGGCGCGCGGCGCCCGGCCCCCGCGGGGCGCGGGGGGGTCGGAAGAGCCCACCTCTGAACACCAGTCACACGCGGAGAGAGCTCGTGTGCGGTCGTGTGGTTGGTATATGTTGGG
>NZ_JBEXCY010000058.1:0-58317 GCF_040605515.1 Dactylosporangium sp. NPDC005572
GTGCGCGCCGCCCTCGTGGCGCCCGGCCGGGGCGTGGCGCAGCACCCACCCGCGCCCCGAACGGTCGGCCACGCGATAGGTCAGCATGCTGTACCCACCGGAGATGCGCTCGGCGGTGAACGGCGGATCGGCCTCGGGCAGCCCACGGGCCAACCAGTCCCGGACGGCCGGCGGCACCCCCTCGGCGAGCGGCGCGGTCACGATTGCGGCTGCGGCGGGGTTGCGCCGGTCATGCCGACGGGCCGGCCGTCGACGAGCTGGTCGAGCATCTCGACGATGCCCAGCCCGCGCCGCCCGTCGCTGGACACGAACTCGTAGGCGGAGTACCCGATCCGCGTGACCAGCTCGGTGCCGTCCGCGGCGGTGCGCCGGTGCCGCAGCGGCGCGAAGCGCTCCGGTGCGCGGGCGGTGCCGGTCAGCGCGACCGGGCCGGTGGGGGTCACGATCTCGGACACGGCCCTGCGGCAGAAGCCGTCGGCGGTCCACTCGATCGACTGGTCGGTCAGCTCGGCCGGCGACGTGATGCCGCCGTCGACCACGGCCGCGCGGCGGGTGCGCCCGCCGTCGCGGCGGGCGACGTCGAGGGTCATGACGGCCGAGCCGTCCTCGAAGGCGGCGACGATCCAGCGGTACGACACCGGGCCGGCCCAGTCGCGCGGCCCCCACGAGTGGTCCCGCAGGCCGCCGCCGCTGACCGCGAGCCGCCGCCCGTCGAGCTCGAGGTCGCCCTCGACGTGGATGAACTGCTCGTAGTGGCCGATGGCCATGGTGTCCTCGAGGATGTTCGCCGGGTGGTCGCCGTTGGTGCCGAATGACGCGCCGTGGCCGGTGACCGACAGCCGGATCCGCGCCGTGCGCTTCGGGGCGGCGCGGAACGCCTCGCCGGGCGAGGCGAGCAGCTTGGGTTCGCTGAAGGACGAGAGCTCCCCGTCGTACCGCAGCTGCTGCCGCCGGTGCGGTTCGACGATCTCGAACGCCAGGCCGCCGACGGCGAGCCGGTCGGCGGTCAGCTCGGTGGTGCGCTGGTGGGTGAACAGCGTCTCGCCGCCGGGGAGGAAGACCAGCACGCTGGCCTGGCCGGCGGGCTGGTTGGCCTGCATCGCCACCCGCACCCAGCCGACGACGCCGGCGTCGGGGCACAGGAAGTTGTAGTAGGTGCTCTCGTTGTAGGCCGGTCGGTCGTCGGGAACGTGCCGATACTCGTGCGCGGGCGCGATCGTCTCGGCGAACATCGACATGGCGTCTCCTCGTGACGGTTAACCAACCGTATGGTTGATAACGTAGTTGCGGGTCCGGCCGCGCGTCAAGCACCGGCCGGTTCGGCCGCCGGGCGCGGTATGGCGACGGCCAGCGCGGTGGCGAGCGCCATCGCGACGGCGAGGAGCACGAACCCCGCCGTGTAGCCGGACCCGAGCGGCGCGCCCGAGGCGTCCAGCCGCGCCGTGACGACGGTGGCCATGACGGCGGTCCCCACCGAGCCGCCGATGTTGCGGGCGTTGAGGTTGACCGCGCCGGCCACGGCGGACTGCGACGGCGGCGCCGAGACCACCACGAGCGTGGCGAGGGAGGCCAGCGCCACGCCGAGCGCGACGCCGTAGACCCCGAGCGTGGTCACCAGCTGCCACGTGGCCGCGTACCCCCACGCGACGACGGCGAGGCAGCCGGCGATGACCACGCTCGAGGAGACCACGACCCGCCGCGAGCCGGTCCGCCGCACGAGCCGAGCGGCGACCAGGCCGCCGACGAAGACCGCGCTGGCCAGCGGCAGCATCAGCAGACCGGACTCGGTGACGGTGGCACCGACGCCGTAGCCGGTCGACGAGGGCGCCTGCAGCAGCTGCGGTACGAACGCGTAGACGGCGAACATCGCGAAGCCGAGCAGGAACGAGACCGCGTTGCCCGACCGGACGGCCGGGATCCGCATCATCCTCAGGTCGATGAGCGGATGCCGGGCGCGCGACTCGAGCCGCAGCCAGCCGGCGGCGAGCGCCGCCGCGACGGCGTAGAGACCGAGCGTGCGCCCGCTGGCCCAGCCCCAGCGGGAGGCGTCGGTGGTGGCCAGCACGAAGGTGGCCAGGGCGCCGGCCAGGAACGGTGCCGGCGCCCAGGAGATCGGCTCGGCCCGCCCGGCCGAGGGGCGCACGACGAGGACGGCCGCGACGGCGGTGGCCGCGATCATCAGCATCGGCAGGAGGAACAGCCACCGGTAGCCCAGCGCGTCGACGATCGGCCCGGCCAGCACCAGCCCGGCGCTCGCGCCGATCCCGCTGATCGCCGCCAGGATGCCGATCGCCGAGGGCACCCGCTCCTCCGGGAACTCGTCGCGCACGATGCCGAAGGCCAGCGGCATCACCGCGCCGCCGGCGCCCTGCAGCACCCGCGCCGCCGTCATGAGGCCGATGTCGGGCGCGACCGCGGCGCCGAGCGAGCCCACGGCCAGCATGGCGAGCGCGGTCACCAGCATCGGCTTCTTGCCGACCGCGTCGCCGAGCCGGCCGAGGACCGGGGTGGCGATCGCGGCCGACAGCAGGTACCCGCTGACCACCCACGTGACGCTGCGGGCGTCGGTGTCCAGCGCGCGCCGGATCTCCGGCAGCACCGGGATCACCATCGCCTGCAGCAGCGCGAACGCCGTGGTGGCGACGACGAGCACGCCGAACGTCGCGGCCGGGCGCGAGGGGAGGTACCGCATGGGCGTCTCCTGCGGAGGCGGTCGAGCGGTCCGGGCGCCCCAGCGGCGGGGCACCCGGACCCGGACGGTTGGATCGCGGTTGGATCGCGGTTGGATCGCGGCGGGATCAGCCGGCCGGCGGGACGCTGAGCCCCTTCTCGACCGGGCCGTACTTGGTGAAGACGAAGTCGCCCGGGGCGAACGTCGGGAAGTGGTTGTCGGCGGAGAACGTCACCGGGCTGACGTAGAGCGGCATGTCCGCCGGCTTGGCGCCCTCCAGGGCCTTCGCCATCTTCTTGGCGTCGAGGCTGCCGGCGAGGTTGGCGGCCGCGGCGGCCAGGATGACGTCGTGGTAGGCGACGAGGTACGTGTTGATCGGGAACGGCAGCTTGCCGCCGGACTTGGCCAGCACCGCGTCGTAGAACTTCTTGAACGCCGCGCTCTCGGTCTGCGGGGTGCCCTTGACGCTCGTGGCCAGCTGCTGGAACAGCATGCCGTCGTAGGTGTTCGCCGGGGCGAGGTCGGCGAGGTTGTTGGCGGAGTACGTCTGCGCGGCGATCGTCGGCAGGGTGACGGCGAGCTTGGCGCGGGCCTTGGCCATGGCGCCGGCGGCGGGGCTGTAGCCGGCGAAGATCAGGGCGTCGGGGTTCGGGGCGAGGACCTGCTGGAGCTGGGGTGTGGCGTCGATCGAGTCCGGCGGGACGCGGGCGAAGGTGACGGCGATGGCGGCGGCCTTGAAGGCGGGGCCGGCAACCGCCTCGAACGCCTGGCCCGAGGCGTCGTCGATGTCGAGGATGCCGACGCTCTTGTACCCGCTCTCCTTCGCCTTGCTGACCAGGCTGCCGACGTAGTCGGGGATGGTGTGGGCGTTGCCGAACTCCAGCGGGTACTTCTTCGGGTCGTTGAAGGTCGCCGACGTGAAGTGCTGGGAGGTGAAGATGCCGGCCTGGGCGAGGATCGGGATGCCGGCCGGGATCTCCGAGGCGACGCCGGGGATGACGGCGTGCGGCTTGCCCCCGCTCAGCAGCTCCTGCAGCTTCGCCGCCGACTGGTCGGCGCTGCCGGCGTTGTCGATGTAGTTGATTTTGAGGGGCTGGCCGAGCACGCCGCCGTTGTCGTTGACGACCTGGACGGCGGCGTCCATGCCCTGCTGCATGGCCCCGCCGACGACGGCGAGCGGGCCGCTGAGCGCGACCAGCGCGTCGATCTTCATCGGTCCGCCGCCGGACCCGTTGCCCGAGCCGGAGCCGTCCCCGGCGTCGTCGCCGCAGGCGGCGACCACCAGTAACGACACCGCCAGCGCTGCCGCGACCGCGGCCCGCCGAGTTCTCATGGTGCTCACTCCACTTCTCATTGTTCAATTGATTTAAACGATTGGTGAGACGGAAGCCAGCGGCCTCGGAGGGAGGATGCTGACGCGGTACTGCGTGATGGGCGGGGTGCCCCACCGGAAGGTGCCCTACTGGAAGGTGCCTACTGGAAGGTGAAGGACGGGGCGCGGCGCTCCCGGAACGCCGCTCGTGCCTCGGCGCTGTCGGTCGTCCGCGCGCTGAGCACCTGTTGCCGGTTCTCGAGCTCGATCGCCGCGTCGAGCGACGGCAGCTCCAGGCCCAGCCACATGCCCTGCTTGGTCAGCTCCAGCGCCATCGGCGCCGCGCCGAGCAGGGCGTCGATCGTCGTGTCCACCGTGGAGTCCAGCGCGCCGGGCTCGACGACGCCGGCCAGCAGCCCGATGCGCAGCGCCTCGGCGGCGTCGAACCGGCGCCCGGTGAGCATCAGCTCGTGGGCCCGGCCGGCGCCGACCAGCCGCGGCAGCAGCCAGCTGGTGCCGAGGTCGCAGCCGCTGGCGCCGATGCGGATGAACGCGGTCGTGAAGACCGCGGTCGACGCGGCGAAGCGGATGTCCGCCGCGCACGCCAGCGCCAGGCCGAAGCCGGCGGCGGGTCCGTTGACGGCGGCGACGACCGGCTTCGGCAAACGGTGCACCCGCTGGATCAGCGTCGCGACGAGGCGCTGGAAGGCCAGGTCGCGGTACACCTGGCCCATCTGCGCCGTGCCAGGAGCGTCGCCGTAGCCGTCGAGGTCCAGGCCGGCGCTGAAGCCCCGCCCGGCGCCGGTGACCACGACGACCCGGCAGCGCGGGTCGCGCTCCGCCGCGCCGAGCGCGTCGTGCAGGCCCTGGGCGAGCTCGGCGTTGACCGCGTTGAGCTTCTCCGGCCGGTGCAGCTCGATGCGGTACACGCCGGGCCGGGGCCACGACACCTCGACGGCGCTCACGGGCGCACCGCCGCGAACGGGAAGTTGCCGGCCTGGGTGCCCCACTCGTGCACGACGTCGCCGGTCAGCCGGGTGGCCCGCCCCCACCGGTACAGTTCGGCGTCGATCCGGCCCACCTGCCGGCAGTAGTAGGCGCCCTCGTTGCCGTCGAGCTCGAACTGGTCGCTGACCCGGCCGTCTGTGAGCCGGGCGAAGAACTCCAGCTCGCCCTGGGCGGCCTTGAGCGTGACCACCTCCGGCCGGGGCAGCCCGGTGCCGGGCTCGATGCGGAACCGCTCGACCGACGAGGCGAACGCGAACGTGCTCAGGACCGGCTCACCCTCCCGATACAGCACGAACGGCGTGAAGTGCCGGAATCCGAGCTGTTCGGACGCCGCGGAGTCGGTCCACAGTCCCGTGTAGTCGCCGCAGGTGAAGTGTCCCCAGGTCCAGACCGACTGGGCGGACCGCGCCTGCTCCCGGCCGGCCAGCGGCAGCGACGACAGCTGCTTTTCGGTGTGGACCCGGCCGCGCACCGGCACGCGGTCGCCGTCGAGGGCGATCCAGCCGGAGACGTCGGCCCGCGGCGCGACCGGCCACCAGCCGACCGCGGTGCCCGACTCGGGGCGGTGGTGGGTGAAGCCGGGGGAGGCGGTGGTGAACTTGACCCCGGCGCAGACGACCGTCGCCGCCAGCTCCAGTTGTACCCGGCCGACGTCCAGGCTGAGGGTGAACGCGGCCGGGTCGCCACGCTCGGATAGCCCACCGACCAGTTGGTTGTTATCGCCCCACCGGCCGCCGAACGGGTACGGCTCGAACTCGTCCGGCGCGAAGCCGGCGTGCAGCTCCAGGAACGGGTGCCCGGGGCGCAGCAGGTTGACGGTGACGGCCGGGCGGCCGCCGTCGAACGGGCGCGAACGGTACAGGCCGATGCCGACCTGCCATCCGTTGTCCAGTGCGGCGTCGAGCCACCACAGCTCGACGTACTCGGGGTCGCCGGCGCCCAGCTCGGTGCGCCAGGCCAACTCGGCCGCGGTGATCGGTCGGAACGCTCGGACGGCACGCATCGGATCGCCTCGATTCGCATCGGCTACGGCCAGGGGTCGGCCCGGCCCCGGTTCGTTCGGGCCGGTCGACGTCGGTGTGCGGTTGCTGTTGTCGTTCGAGCGTCACTCTGTTGTACTGGTCCCCATGTAGTCAACCCATCGGTCGGTTAAGAGAGGGTCGAGTGAACTTCAGCGAGTCGAGTGAGCACCTTGCCCTCCGCGGTGCGGTGAGCGAGATCGGGGCCAAGTACGGCCACGAGTACTTCGCCCGGTGCGCGGCGGAGGGGCGGTTCACCCACGAGCTCTGGTCGACGATCTTCGACAACGGGTTCGGCGGCGTGAACCTGCCGGAGGAGTACGGCGGCGGCGGTGGCGGCATCCAGGAGATGGCGATCGTCATCGAGGAGCTCGCCGCACAGGGCTGCCCGCTGCTGTTCCTGATCGTCGCCGGCATGTGCGGACCGATCATCCACGAGTTCGGCTCCGCGGCGCAGCGGGAGCGGTGGCTGCCGGGGCTGGCCGCCGGCCGGACGAAGATGGCCTTCGCGATCACCGAGTCCGGCGCCGGGTCCAACGCCCCGAACCTCGCCACCACCGCCGCCCCCGCCGGCGACGGCTGGGTCATCAAGGGCGCCAAGCAGTACATCACCGGCATGGACGTGGCCGACGCCGTGCTCGTCGTGACGCGCACCGGCACCGACCCGCGCGGCCGGGGCCTGCTGACCCTGTTCGTCGTGGACACCGACACCCCCGGGCTGGAGTTCCGGCCGATCCCGATGGAGATCAAGGCGCCGGACCGCCAGTTCGCGGTGTTCTTCGACGACGTCGTCGTCCCGGCCGACCGGTTGGTCGGTGAGGTTGCGGACCAGGGGCTGCGGCAGATCTTCTCCGGCCTCAACCCGGAACGGATCAACGTCGCGGCCCAGGCGACCGGGCTCGGGCGGTACTTCCTGGACAAGGCGGTCGCCTACGCCAAGGACCGGGCGGTGTGGGGCGTGCCGATCGGCTCCCACCAGGGCGTCGCCCATCCTCTCGCCGAGGTGAAGATCGAGCTGGAGCTCGCCCGGCTGATGACCGCCCGGGCGGCGTGGCAGTTCGACAACGGCGAGGCCGGCGTGGGCGAGGCGGCGGCGGTGGCGAAACTGGCCGCGGCCGACGCGGTGCAGCACGCCTTCGACCAGACCGTCCAGGTGCACGGCGGCAACGCGTTCGCCACCGAGTACGGCATCGGCGACCTGTGGGGGCTGACGCGGCTCATGCGGTCGGCGCCGGTGAGCCGGGAGATGGTGCTCAACTACGTCGCGCAGCACTCGCTCGGCCTGCCGCGCTCGTACTGAACCGTCCGGCGCCGCGGTGGACGGTACGGAGCCGTCTCTTCTTTCACGTAAATCATTTAGTAGGGGCTGTCGTGACGATTGTCTGGGCTGGGCTGTCGGTCGGCGCTGTCTATGCGCTCACCGCCATCGGCTACAACATCACGATGACGTTCGGCGGCGTGTTCAACTTCGCCCACGGCGCGTTCGTCATCCTCAGTGCGTTCTTCTCCTGGTACGTCATGGTCGACCTCGGCTGGCCGTGGTGGTCGGCGGCGCTGCTCGGCGCGGTCCTCGGTGCGCTGCTCGGCGGTCTCGAGGAACTCGTCGCGGTACGCCCGGTGCTGCGCCGCACCGACACCCGCGCGCTGCTGGTGACCACCGTCGGCGCGTTCGTCGTCATCGAGGGCGTGCTCGCCGCGACGTGGGGCGCCACGCCCAAGTCGGTCGGCTTCTTCGCCGGCGAGGACGCCTTCACCTTCCTCGGCGGGCGGATGGCGCCGGTCGACGTGTGGCTGGTCGTGGTCGCCGTCGCGGCCGGGGCCGGCCTGCACCTGTTCTCCCGGCGCAGCCTGTGGGGCCTCGCCGCCCGCGGCGCCACCAGCGACCCGGACGCCGCCAAGGCCCGGGGCATCAACGTCGGCGCGTTGCGGGCCGGCGGGTTCGCGCTCGCCGGCGCGCTCGCCGGGCTGCTCGGCCCGCTCGTCACCCCGAAGACCGGCGCCAGCGTCGGGATCGCGGTCAGCATGACCATCTTCGGCTTCGTCGCCCTCGCGGTCGGCGGCTTCGGCAGCTTCGCCGGGTGCGTCGTCGGCGGCCTGCTCATCGGGCTGATCCAGGCCTACGGCAGCCGGTACCTCGGGGTCGAGTACCCGCCGCTGCTGCTGTTCGTCGTGCTGCTCGCGGTGCTGCTGCTGAGACCCACCGGCCTGTTCGGCAAGCACGGCATGCGGGCGGTGTGACGATGACCGCCCGGCTGCGCACCCTGCTGACCGACACCCCGCTGCTCGTCATCGCCGGCTTCGTCATCGTGGCGGCCCTGCCGTCGCTCGGGCTGGGCTTCTACTGGCAGCGGCAGGTCATGCTCATCGCCGTCTACACGCTACTGTGCAGCGGGCTCAACCTCAGCTTCGGCTACGCCGGCGAGCTGGCGCTGGGCCAGGTGGCCGTGTTCGCGTCCGGCGCCTACGTCGCCGCGATCCTGTTCAACCACGGCCACACCGACATCCTCCTGGCGTTCCTCGTCGCGACCGCGCTCGCCGGCGTCGCCGGGCTGATCTCGGGGATACCCGGGCTGCGGCTGAGCCACTGGTCGCTGGCCCTGGTGTCGTTCTTCTTCGTGCTGCTCATTCCGAGCCTGGTGTCCATCCTGGACGAGTACACCGGTGGCAGCGCCGGCCTGCCGGGCGTGCTCGGCCCGACGCTGTTCGGCCGGCCCCTGTTCGGCCGGGACTTCTACCTCGTCGCGATCGCCGCCACCCTGCTGTGGATGCTGGTCCTGCGCAACATGGTGGTCTCCCGCTTCGGCACCTTCCTGCGGGTGATGGCGGAGAGCCCGACGCTGGCGGAGTCGCTGGGCGGCTCGGTGCACCTGCTGCAGATCCAGGCGTACGTCATCGGGGCGCTGCCCGCCGGCATCGCGGGCGTGCTGTTCACCTACATGACGGGATTCATCAGCCCGACGACGTTCACCCTGAGCCTGCTCATCGCGGTGCTCGCCGCCACCGTGCTCGGCGGCGCGGACAGCGTCTGGGGCGCGCCGGTCGGTGCGGCGATCCTGGTGCTGGGCCCGTTGCAGGCGGCGTCCTTCCAGAAGTACTCCAGCGCGGTGTACGGCATCTTCCTCGTGTTCGTCGGCGTGGTGTTCTCGATGGGGCTGGCCGGCCTCGCCCGCATCGTCCGCCGCCGGCTGCTCCTGCGCCGCCTGGCGCGCGCCGGTGGCACCGAGGCAGCCGGCGAGCTCGGCGAGCTGTCGATCCCGGGCGAGCGGCTGGAGGTCGCCGGGGTCGCGAAGGCGTTCGCCGGCCTCAAGGCGCTCAACGGCGTCGACCTGACCGTGGAACCGGGCACCATCACGGCGATCATCGGGGCCAACGGGGCGGGCAAGACCACGCTGCTGAACCTCATCTCGGGCGTGCTGCGCGCCGACGCCGGGACGGTGACCCTCGCCGGCCGGCCGATCACCGGGCTGCGCGCCCATCAGGTCAGCCGCCTCGGCGTCGGCCGGACGTTCCAGACCCCGCTGATCCCGCCCCGGATGACCGTGCTCGAAGTGGTCGAGTCGGGCCGCCTGCGCTCCGGCGCGGTCGGTCTGCTGCCGGCCATCCTCCGCCTGCCGCGGTACTACCGGGTGCGCCGGGAGGACCGCGCGGCCGCGCTCGTCGCGCTGTCGTTCGCGGGGCTGGAGCAACTGGCCCACCATCCGGCCGGTTCGCTGCCGCTGGGCACCCGGCGGCTGCTGGAGGTCGTGCGCGCGGTCGCGGGCAAGCCGCACGTGCTGCTGCTGGACGAGCCGGCCGCCGGGCTGGACGACGAGGGACTGCGGGAGCTGGAGATGCTGATGCGCCGTACCAGGGAGGCCGGCGGCACCGTGGTGCTCGTCGAGCACAACGTGCCGTTCGTCATGAGCGTCGCCGACCGGGTGCACGCGATGGAGCTCGGCCGGGTCATCGCCTCCGGGCCGCCCGACGTGGTCCGCCGCGACCAGCGGGTCATCGACAGCTACCTCGGCCGGCGCGGCCGGACGGAGCCCGACGCCGCACCGCGCGCCGGCGTCCCGTCCGAGTCGGGGGTGGCCTGATGACGGCCACCACGGCAACCGGACCGCTGCTGGACGTCACCGGCGTCCGCGTGGCCTACGGCGACCTCGTCGCCGTCTGGGAGGTCTCGCTGCAGCTGCGCGCCGGCAGCATCACCGCCCTCGTCGGGCGCAACGGCGCCGGCAAGACGACGCTCGTCAACGGCCTGTGCGGACTGCTGCCGGTGAAGGCCGGCACGGTCGTGCTGGACGGCCGGGACGTCACCGCGCTGCCGGCGTGGTCGCGGGTGGCGCGCGGGCTGACGGTCGTGCAGGAGGGCAAGCGGGTCTTCCGCGAGCTCACTGTCCGGGACAACCTGGTGCTCGGCCTGCGCGGCGGCGGGGTGAAGCGCGCCGCCCGCGAGGGCGAGCTGGCGATGCTCTACGAGCGGTTCCCGATCCTCGGCGAGTGCCGCCGGCAGCGGGCCGCGGACCTCTCCGGTGGCCAGCAGCAGATGCTGGCGATCGCCACCGCGCTGGCCACGAAGCCGCGGGTGCTGCTGGTCGACGAGCCGTCGTCCGGGCTGGCCCCGGTCTTCGTGGACCTGGTGTTCGAGGCGCTGAGCGCGCTGCGCGACGAGGGCCTGGCGATCCTGCTCGTCGAGCAGCTGGTCGACGAGGTGCTCGGCGGCATCGCCGACGAGGTGATCGTGCTGGAGCGCGGGCGGGTCGCGCTGCGGGACCGGGCCGCCAACCTGGCGGTCGAGGACGTCGCGGCGAGCATCTACTCGTCGCTGTAGGACGGGGGAGTACACCATGCTGCAGGAACGCGGCCCGGGGCCGCCGGGGCCGCCGCGGCTCAACCCGCCGAGCGTGGCGGAGGCCGTCGCGGCACGGCTGCGGACCCGGATCCTCGACGGCGACCTGGTCGACGGATCCGAGCTGCCGCCGGAGGCGGCGCTGCTGGCCCAGTTCCCGGTCAGCCGGCCGAGCCTGCGGGAGGCGTTCCGCATCCTGGAGACCGAGGGCCTGCTCACCGTCCGGCGCGGCAAGCGCGGCGGGACGGTCATCCGGCACCCGACGCCGGACTCGGCCGCGTACCACGTCGGGCTGCTGCTGCACGCCCGGCACATCTCGGTCGAGGACCTGGCGGCCGCCCGCAACCTCGTCGAGCCGCTCGCCGCGGAGCAGGCCGCCCGCCGCGGCGACCACCGCGCGATCGGCCAGCGGCTCGCCGTGCTCACCACCGAGGCCGGGTCCTGTGTGGACGATGCGCTGGCCTTCACCCCGCTGGCCGCCCGGTTCCATCACGAGCTGGTGCAGGCGGCCGGGGTACAGACGCTGCAGTTGCTCGTCGGGGTCATCGAGAGCATCTGGGACACCCAGGAGCTCACGTGGGCCCGGTCGGCGGTGGCGGAGGGCCAGTACCCGGACGAGGGCCGGCGGCGCGAGGTCCTGCGCGCGCATCTGCGCATCGCCGCGGCGGTGGGTGCGGGCGACGACGGCGAGGCGACCCGGCTGACCCGCGAGCACCTGCGGGTCACGTCGCGGTACGTCTCGGAAGCCGGCGGCTCGGTCCGGGTGCTCGACGAGTACGGCAGCCGCCGCCTGCCGCCGGCCGTTTCGTGACGAACCCCTGGGAGGTCAGGTTATGGAGGACGAGATCCGGGCACTGCGCCGGGAGCTACAGGAGCTGCGCGACCACGAGGAGATCCGTCAGCTCCTCTACCGGTACGCCCGCGGCGTGGACCGCGCCGACCTGGAGCTGATCCAGTCGGTGTACGCCGAGGGCGGCACCGACCGGCACGGGCCCTTCGACGGTTCGGGCGCCGAGTTCGCGAAGGTCGTCGTCGACGGCGCCAGGAAGGTCTGGGACCACGTCGGCAACCACCACATCACCAACACGTTCGTCGAGCTCGACGGCGACCGGGCCCGGGCCGAGGTGTACTTCCTGGCCTTCCATCCGCACGCCGACAACGGCCGGCCCGAGCTCGGCATCATCTCCGGCCGCTACCTCGACGTGCTGGAGCGCCGCGACGGGCGGTGGGGCATCGTGCGGCGGGTCGTGGTGTCGGACTGGACCCGCAACGACTTCGCCGGACCGGAGTGGGAGCGCACGACCGAGCGGGCCGGCTACGTCGGCGGCCGGCGCGGCGACACGGACCAGTCGTACGAGTTCTTCGCATAGGGGCGAGAGGTACGTCATGAGTGCAGCAGAGTTCGACTGGAGCCTGGCCACCGTCTGGGAGACCATCGCGGAGGAGCTGCCGGACGCCCCGGCACAGATCCAGGGTGAGCGCACCTTCACGTGGGCCGACTTCGAGCGGCGGGCCAACGGCGTCGCGCGCACGCTGCTGGACGGCCCGGCGAGCCGGGACGACCGGGTCGCGCAGTACCTGCGCAACAGCCCGGAGTACCTCGAGGTCTCGCACGCCGCGTTCAAGATCGGCATTCCGGCGATCAACTCGAACTACCGGTACCGCGACGAGGAACTGCGGTACCTGTGGGAGGACGCCGACGTCACCACGGTCGTCTTCCACGGCTCGTTCACCGCGACCGTGGGCGCCCTGCGCGACCGGGTGCCCCGGGTGCGACAGTGGATCCACGTCGACGACGGCACCCAGCCGTGCCCCGAGTGGGCGATCCCCTACGAGCAGGCCGCGGCGGCGTCGGCCGAGCGGGTCCGCGCGCCGTGGGGCCGCGGCGGCGACGACCTGTTCCTGCTCTACACCGGCGGCACGACCGGCATGCCCAAGGGCGTGATGTGGCGCGCCGCCGACATGCTGCGGCAGGTCAACGACGTGTCCACCGTCCACTACACGCTCGAGGACGGCGCCGGGGGTGTCCGGCGCGACCTGCGGGGACCCGGGCAGGCGCACATCTCCGGCAGCCCGTACATGCACGGCACCGGGTACTTCGGCGCGACGATGGCGATGCACGGCGGCGGCTGCGTCGTGTCGCTGACCGCGCCCGGCTTCGACGCGGCCGAACTGCTCGACAGCATCGACCGCTACCGCGTCGCCAGCCTCGCGATCAGCGGCGAGGTCTTCGCCAAGCGCATCGTCGACGCCCTCGCCGCGCAACCGGGGCGCTGGGACAGCTCCACGATCCGCAACGTCCTGACGTCCGGCGGCATGCTGGGCGAGCAGAGCAAGCGGGCCCTGCTGGAGCACTGGCCGGCCGCGGCGATTCTCGACGGCTTCTCGTCGTCGGAGGGCTTCGGCATGGGCTGGTCGCTGGCGACGAAGGACAACATCCCCGAGACCGGCCGCTTCGCGCCCGGCCCGAACGTCTGGGTGCTCGACGAGCACGAGCAGCCGGTCGAGCCCGGCTCCGGCGTGATCGGCAAGCTCGTCGTGCGCAACCGCCTGCCGATGGGCTACTACAAGGACCCCGACAAGACGGCGCGGACCTTCCGCGAGATCAACGGCGTGCGGACGTCGGTGCCCGGCGACCACGGCATCATCCACCCCGACGGCACGATCCAGCTCATGGGCCGCGACTCGCTGTGCATCACCTCCGGCGGCGAGAAGATCTTCACCGAGGAGGTCGAGGGCGTCATCCTCGACCACGAGGCGGTGACCGACGTCCTCGTCGTCGGCGTGCCCGACCCGCAGTGGGGCCAGTCGGTGGCCGCCGTCGTCAGCGTCGAGGCGGGCACCGCGCCCACGGCGGCCGAGCTGATCGGCCACGTCAAGGCGCGGCTCGCCGGCTACAAGGCGCCCAAGCGCGTCGTGTTCGTCGACAGCGTGCCCCGTTCCCCGAACGGCAAGGCCGACTACCCGGCCGCCCGCGCACTGGCGGAGGCGCAGCGGCAGCCGGTCGCCTGAGCCGGGCCAACGGCCGGTCGTGCGGTGCGCGACCGGCCGTCGGGCGCAGTCAGGGCAGCAGCACGATCCGGCCGCGGGCGGCCCGCTGCTCCAGCATGGCGAGCGCCTCCGCGGCGCTGTGCAGCGGCAGCAGGCGGCCGATCGGCGGGCGGGCCAGGCCGCGCTCGACCAGCGGCAGCAGCCGCCGCCACTCGGCGTGCAGCCGCTCCGGCCGGGCGGCCAGGAACGCGCCCCAGCCGACCCCGACGACGTCGGCATTGCGCGTACCCAGCCGGTCGGTGGCCAGCACCGGGATCGTGCCGCCGGCGAAGCCGAGGACGAGTGCCCGGCCGAGCGGCGCGAGGCACTCCAGCGACTGCTCCAGCCGGTCGTTGCCCACCGGGTCGACGACGAGGTCGACGCCCCGCCCGCCGGTCAGCTCCAGGACCGCGGCGGCGAAGCCCTCGACGGGCACGACGTGGTCCGGCGCGTACCCGACCGGGGCCAGCAGTCCGGCCAGCGGCGTCGACGTCACCGCGACGACGGTCGCGCCGAACGCGGAGGCCAGCTGCATCGCGGCCACGCCCAGCCCGCCCGACGCGCCGTGCACCAGCACCGTCTCGCCGGGTCGCAGCCGGCCCCGCTGCAGCAGGCCGAACGTCATCGTGAGGTAGTTGGCCGGCAGGCACGCCGCCGCCGGGAAGCCGATGCCGTCGGGCAGCGGCAGCACGTGGCCCACCGGCACCGCGGCGAGCTCGGCGAAGCCCCGCCGGGCGCTGGCACACGCCACCCGGTCGCCGGGCGCGAACGGCGACCCGGGCGGTGCCTGGCGGACCACACCCGCGAACTCCCCGCCCAGCACGAACGGCAGCGGCGGGCGCTCCTGATACCGGCCGTAGGACAGCAGCAGCTCGGGAAAGGTGACGCCCGCGGCCCGGACCTCCACGAGCACCTCGCCGTCCGCGGCGGTCGGTGCCGGGATCCGCTGTACCTCGACGCCGGATGGGCCGGTGCGGCGGATCACCCGGGCGGCGCGCATCATCGGCCGGTCTCGAATCGGATCAGACGCGCTCGACGATGGTGGCGGTGGCCATGCCGCCGCCCGTGCACATGGTGACCAGGCCGGTGCTGAGGTCGCGGCGCTCCAGCTCGTCGAGCAGCGTCGCCAGCAGGATCGGTCCGCTCGCCCCGATCGGGTGGCCCAGCGCGATGGCCCCGCCGTTGACGTTGACCCGGTCGAGGCCCACGCCGGTGTCCCGGGCGAACCGCAGCACGACGGCCGCGAACGCCTCGTTGACCTCGAACAGGTCGATGTCGTCCAGCGTCATGCCCGCCCGGCGGACGCACTGCTCGGCGGCCGGCCCCGGCGCGGTGAGCATGATGACCGGATCGGCGCCGGCCGTCGCCGTGGCGACCACCCGGGCCCGCGCTCGCCAGCCGCGCTCCCGGGCCACGCCGGCCCGGGCGACGAGGACGGCCGCGGCGCCGTCGGCCAGGCCGGAGGAGTTGCCGGCGTGGTGGACGTGCGCGACGCCGTCGACCTGGGGGTACACCTGCCGCGCCAGCGCGTCGAAGCTGCGCTCGTAGCCGTCGAGGACCAGGGTGCCGAGCGCCTCGAACGAGGGCTTCAGCGCCGCCAGCGCCTCGACGGTCGTCGCCCGCGGCAGCTCCTCGCGGTCGAGCAGGGTGGCGCCGTCCGGGCCGGTGACCGGGACCATCGAGCCGGCGAACCGGCCCTCGCGGATGGCCTCGGCCGCGCGGTGCTGCGACTCGGCGGCGTAGGCGTCCACGTCGGCGCGGCTGAACCCGCCGAGCGTGGCGATGAGGTCGGCCGAGATGCCCTGCGGGATCAGCGGATGGCGCTCCCGCAGCCGCTCGTTGCCGGCGTCCAGCGTCGGGCGGGTGGCGGCCGGGTAGCGCGACATCAGCTCCACCCCGGAGGCGACGACGACGTCGGCCTGCCCCGAGGCGACCATCATCGCGGCCGAGTTGACCGCCTGCTGGCCCGAGCCGCAGGCGCGGTTCATCGTCAGGCCGGGCACCGTCAGCGGCCATCCGGCGGCCAGCGCCGACAGCCGGGCCACGTTGTCGCCGTGGTCACCGATCGCGTTGGCGCACCCGGTCAGCACGTCGGCGACCTCGGCGGGCTCGAACCCGACCCGTTTCTGCAGCTCGACCAGCACCCCGGCGAGCAGTTCCTGCGGATGGACCCCGGACAGCGCGCCGCCGGGCCGGCCCTTGCCGCGCGGGGTCCGGACGATGTCGACGATCGTTGCGTCTCGCACGCGGCGACGATACCAAGCCAACCGGACGGTTGGCTATAGCGGCAATGGTGCGCCCTGGGTATTGCGCCGGCCCGGCCGGCCGGGTGACGATGCCCACTACCCAACCGATCGGTTGGTGAACGGAGGCAGAGCAATGGCGGGTGCCCTGGGGCGCCGGATCGGCCCCCTGTCGGAGTGGACGGCCGAGCCGGCGGGCGAGGTCATCGAGGAGTCGGTGCCGCAGGTGCTGGCGCGGCAGGTCGCCGCCCACGGCGACCGCCCGGCGGTGTACTGGCCCGACGGCGACGGTCTGGCCGGCCTGACCTACGCCGAACTGGGCGCGGCGGCCGAGCGGCTGGCGCGGGCGCTGGCTGGCGCGGCGAAACCCGGCGACCGGGTCGCGGTGTGGTCGTGCAACGTGCTGCCGTACGTGATCCTGGAGCACGCGACGGCCATGGCCGGGCTGGTGCTGGTGCCGTTCAACACCGCCTGGACCGACGCGGAGGCCCGGCACGCGGTGGAGCTGACCCGGCCGGTGATCTTGTTCGCCGGCGCGACCCATGCCGGCGAGCCGCTGCTGCCGCGGGCGTGCGCGCTCGGCGCCGGCGCGGCGGTGACGGTCGCCGACCTCGGGGACCTCGACGGCTGGGCGGCCGCCGCGGCACCCGGCGCGCTGCCGGCCGTGTCGCCCGGCGACCCGTTCCTCATCCAGTTCACCTCGGGCACGACCGGCCGGTCGAAAGGCTCGGTGCTCACCCACCGCGCCGCGCTCAACGGCGCGCTCCAGCGCAACCGGCACGACGTCCGCCCCGAGCCCGACCTCTACCTCAACCCCGTGCCGTACCACCACATCGGCGGATCCTGCTTCGTGATCCTCGGCGGCCTCGTCGACGCCGGCGCGTTCGTCGTGATGGAGCGCTGGGACCCGGCGGTCGTGCTGCGCCTGCTCGGCCTCGGCGTCGTCAAGCGGATCGGCGGCGTGCCGACCATGCTCGTGGACATCCTGGCCAAGCTCGGCGACGCCGCGCGCGACGTGGGGCTGGAGTCCGTGTCGCTCGGCGGCGCCACCGTCACCCAGCACCTGGTGAACCTCGTGCAGGACGTCCTCGGCGTGCCGGTGCTCATCGGCTACGGGCAGTCCGAGTGCCCGCTGATCACCTCGACGCACATCGCCGACGACCCCGCCACCATCGGCGGTACCCTCGGCCGCCCGCTGCCGGCCGCCGACGTGCGCATCGCCGACCCGGAGACCGGCGCGGTGGTGCCGATCGGCACGCCGGGCGAGATCCTCGTGCGGGCGCCGTACGTGATGGCCGGCTACTGGGGCATGCCGGAGCAGACGGCCGCCACGATGACCGCGGACGGCTTCCTGCGCACCGGCGACCTCGGCGAGATGGACGAGTCCGGCTACCTGACGTTCCGCGGCCGCTCCCGGGACGTGATCATCCGCGGCGGCGAGAACGTGTACCCGGCCGAGGTCGAGGAGCTCCTCCTGGAGCACCCCGGCGTCGCCGCGGCGGTCCTGGTCGGCCTCGACGACGAGCGGCTGGGCGAGCGGGTCGCCGGGGTGGTCGTGCGCTCGCCGGGCAGCACGGTCGGCGGCGCGGAACTGACCGCGTTCCTGACCGGCCGGCTGGCCCGGTTCAAGATCCCGGCCGCGTGGCGGTTCGTGCCGTCGCTGCCGATGACGGCCTCGGGCAAGGTCCAGCGGTTCGTCGTGCGGGCCGAGACCAACGCCGAGGTCGCCGCCGCGGCACCGGCGTGAGAGCCCTCGTCGTCGCATCGCTCGACGGGCCGGGCGGGGTGGTACTGCGGAACGTGCCACGGCCGGCGCCCGCCCCCGGCGAGGTGACCATCCGGGTGCACGCGGCGGGGGTGGGCCGGCCGGCCTCCGGGCGGGTGCCGCCGGCGCCGCAGTTCGTGCTCGGGGCGGCAGTGGCCGGGACCGTGCTCGCCGCGCCGTCCGGGAGCGGTCACGCGCCCGGCGACCGGGTGCTGGCGTTCTGCCCGACCGGGGGTGCCGGGGAGGTCGCGGTCGCGCGCGCCGACCGCACCGTGGCGCTGCCGGCGCGATGGACGTTCGAGCAGGGGGCGGCCTCGCTGGTGCCGTACCTGTCGGCGTACTTCGCCGTGGTGGAGCGCGGCCGCCTGGCGGCCGGCGAGTCCGTGCTGGTCCGGGGCGTCGGCGGCGGCTGCTCCGCCGCACTGCGGGTCGCGCGGGCGTTCGGCGCCGCCCGGCTCGTGGGTGCCGGTGCGCCGTCTGGTTCGCCTTCTGTGGACGCGGGCGTCGAGTGGGTGCCGGTCGACGGATTCCGGGACGCGGTGCGCCCGGCCGGTGCGGTGGACCTGGTCGTGGACTGCACCGGTGGCGACGGGTTCGTCGACGCACTGCGCTGCCTGGCCGTCGAGGGCCGGGCCGTGCTCGCCGGCGGATCGCCCGGCGAGGTCCGGGTGAACCGGCTGCTGCTGAACAACATCGAGGTCGTCGGCGCCGCCTGGGAGGACTGGGTGTGCGGCGGTGACGGGCGCCTGGCCGGCGAGTGGTCGGCCATCGCGGGGGAGTTCACCCGCGGGGCCCTCATGCCGATCGCCGGCCGCGTGCTGCCGCTCGACGACGAGACCCCGGCCGCCCTGGCCCTGGGATGGCCCGGGCCGGACGCCGTGATCCGGATCGGGACCGAAACCAACCCACCGGTTGGTTGATATCCCGTTTCGGCGGCGTTACGGTGGGCGACACCCGGCCATCGCGGTCGAGAAGGAGGTTGCAACGTGTCAACAGGCGACCCGGCAACGGTCTTCGGGCACCTGACGGCCCGGCTCGAGCACGACCCGGACCGTCACCTCGCCGCGTGCGGCGGGGACTGGCGCACCGTCGGTGTCGTGCACGACCGGGCGCTGCGCCTCGCCGCGGGACTGCACGGGCTCGGCGTGCGTCCGGGCGACCGGGTCGCGTCGATGATGCCCAACCGCGACGAGGCGGTCGAGCTGTTCTTCGCCTGCGCCGCGCTCGGTGCGATCCAGGTGCCGCTCAACGTGTACCTCAAGGGCGAGTTCCTGCGCTACCAGCTCGGTGACGCCGACCCGAAGGTGGTCGTCGCCGACGGGGCGGCCCTGCCGCTCGTCGCCGACCTGCTCGCCGCGCCGGACCTGGCGGGCGCGACGCTGGTCGCGGTCGACGAGCCCGCCTCGGGCGCGCCGGCGCTCCGGGACCTCTTCGCCGACCCGGTCCGCGCGTGGCCGGACCCGACGCCCGACGACCTGGTCTGCGTGCTGTACACGTCAGGGACGACCGGCATGCCCAAGGGCTGCATGATCAACAACGGCTACCTGATGCACATGCCGAAGGCGCACATGATGCACGGCTGGTTCACCGCCGACGACACGTCGCTGTGCCCGCTGCCGCTGTACCACGGGTTCGCGATCAGCGCCCTCATGGACGCGCTCGTCGCCACCTGCCGGGTCAGTTTCGACCCGGTCTACAGTGCCTCGACGCTCATCAGCCGCGCTCGCGAGCTCGGCGCCACCCAGTTCTTCGGCGTCGGCGCGATGGCCGCCGCGCTGCTGGCCACCCCGGAGCAGCCCGGCGACACCGACCACCGCATCGAGCGGGCCGTCTTCATCCCGCTCGCCCCACCGGTCCGGCGCCGGCTGCGGGAGCGCTTCGGCATCCATGCGATCGGCGAGGGGTACGGCCAGACCGAGGTGCTGCCGGCGACGATGGGCGACGGCCGGTCCGCCGGCGACGGCGACCGCACCAGCGCCGGGCGTGCGCTGCCGTGGCTCGACGTGCGGGTGGTCGACGACGCCGACCGCGTGCTGCCGCAGGGGGCGACCGGCGAGGTCGTGGTGCGGCCGATGGAGCCGTACTCCATGTACGCCGGCTACTGGCGCAAGGAGCAGGCCACGCTGGAGGCGTGGAAGAACCTGTGGCACCACACCGGCGACCTCGGGTTCTTCGACACCGACGGCGCGCTGTACTTCGTCGACCGCAAGAAGGACGCGCTGCGGCGCCGGGGCGAGAACGTCTCGTCGGTCGAGCTCGAGCTGGCGATCCTCAAGCACCCGGCGGTCGCCGAGGTCGCCGTGCACGCGGTGCCCGCCGGGGTCCGCGAGGACGAGATCAAGGCGTGCGTCGTGCTCAACGCCGGCGCGCAACTCGACCCGGCGGAGCTGTTCGAGTACTTCCGCCAGCACCTGCCCTACTACGCGGTGCCGCGGTACGTCGAGTTCCTCGCCGAGCTGCCGAAGAACGCGGTCGCCCGGGTGCTCAAGCACCGGCTGCGCGACGAGTGGAACTCCCCGCAGACGGTGGACTTCCAGGCGCTCGGCCTGGTCATCGAGCGGAGCGCCCGGCGATGAGCGGACCGCTGGCCGGGATCAGGGTCCTCGAGCTGCAGGGAATGGGGCCGGGGCCGTTCTGCGCCATGCTGCTCAGCGACTACGGCGCCGACGTGGTCCGGGTGGAGCGCACCGCCTCCGTCCAGGCCGCGGCCGGCCCGCCGGCGCCCGACGTGCTCGCCCGCGGCCGCCGGTCCGTGGGCGTCGACCTGAAGACGCCCGGGGGCATCGACGCGCTGCTGCGCCTCGTCGAGCGGGCCGACGTGCTCATCGAGGGCTTCCGCCCAGGCGTCACCGAGCGGCTCGGGATCGGCCCGGACGTGTGCCTGGCCCGCAACCCGCGCCTCGTCTACGGCCGGATCACCGGCTGGGGACAGGCCGGCCCCTACGCGCCGCACGCCGGGCACGACATCAACTATCTCGCGTTGTCCGGCGCGTTGTGGTCGATCGGCCGGGACGGCGAGGCCCCGGTGGCCCCGCTGACCTACGTCGGCGACTTCGGCGGCGGCGGCATGCTGCTGACGGTCGGCATCTGCGCCGCGCTGGCCGAGCGGGCGTCGTCCGGCCGCGGGCAGGTCGTGGACGCCGCGATGGTCGACGGTGCGGCCCTGCTCAACAGCTTCCTGTACGGCATGCGGGCGATGGGCCTGTGGGGCGGGGAGCGCGGCCGGAACATGCTCGACACCGGCGCGCCGTACTACGACACGTACGAGACGGCCGACGGCAGGTGGATCTCGGTCGGCGCGCTCGAACCGCACTTCTACCGCAACCTGCTCGACGCCCTCGGCCTCGACGACCTGCCCCGCACCCAGCCCGGGCCGGACGGCTGGCCGGCGCTGCGGGACCGGTTCGCCGCGGTGTTCCGTACGCGGACCCGCGACGAGTGGTCGGCCGCGCTGGAGGCGGCCGAGGCGTGCTTCGCGCCGGTGCTGTCGCCCTGGGAGGCGCCGGAGCACCCGCACAACGCGGTCCGCGGGACGTTCGTGGCCCACGACGGGCTGGTCCAGCCGGCCCCGGCGCCGCGGTTCAGCCGGACCCCGGCCCGGATCGCCGGCCCCGTGCCGTCGCCCGGCCAGCACACCGGCGAGGTGCTGGCCGAATGGGGCCTCGCCGCCGAGGACATCGAGAAGCTGCGCGCCGCGGGCGACATCGCCTGACGGCCGCCGAGGAAGGACGCACCGTGACGAGCCCGAGCACCACCGCGACCACCGTGGACGGCGTCTTCCGCGAGCGGCTGGCCGCCGAACCCGACCGGCCGTTCGTCGCCTGCGGCGGCGGCTGGCTCACCTTCGCCGAGCTTGACGAGCGCACCGACCGGCTGGCCGCCGGCCTGGCCCGGCTCGGCGTGCGGCGCGGCGACCACATCGCCACCCTGCTGCCCAACCGCATCGAGACCGTGGAACTGCTGCTCGCCGTGGCCAAGCTGGGCGCCGTGCAGGTTCCGCTGAACTACTTCCTGAAGGGCGACTTCCTGCAGTACCAACTGGTCGACTGCGGCGCGAAGGTCTTCATCGCCGACGGCCCCGGCCATGCGGCGGCCGCGCCGCTGCTCGACCGCACGGGCGTCGTCGAGCGCGTGTACGTCGACGCCGTCGAACCGGGCGGCGTCGCCTATGCGGACCTGCTGACCGAACGCTCGACGTTCGAGCCGTCGGCGCGCCCGGCGGACCTGTTCACCATCATGTACACCTCGGGCACGACGGCGGCCGCGAAGGGCTGCATGCTCAGCACCGGCTACTTCGTCGCGGTCGGCCGGGCGTACGGGATGCGCAACTGGGTCGTGCCCGGCGACCGGATGTACACCGGGTTCCCGATGTTCCACACCAGCGGCCAGATGGTGGCGTTCATGAGCGCGCTGGTCAACGGCGCGTCGATCGGCATCGCGCCGGAGTTCCACGCGTCGAGCTTCATGCGGGAGGCCGCGCAGATGGACGCCACGATGCTCGTCGGTGTCGGTGTCATGGCCAACATGATCCTGGAGCAGCCGCCCGCGGAGGACGACGGTGCGCACCCGTTCCGGCTGGCCTCCTGGGTACCGCTGCCCGAGGAGCGGCAGCGGGAGTTCGAGGCGCGGTTCTCCACCCCGGTCATGTCCGAGGGCTACGGGCAGACCGAGTGCGTGCCGGTGACCAACAGCGACCCCTACGGCGTCCGCAGGCGCTCGTCGTCCGGCCAGGTCTCGCCGCTGCTGGAGGCCAGGATCGTCGACGACGAGGGCAATGCGGTGCCGACCGGCGAGTCCGGCGAGATCGTCGTGCGCCCGACGGTGCCCAACGCGATGTACAGCGGCTACTGGAACAAGCCGGAGAGCACCGTCGAGGCGTGGAAGGACCTGTGGCACCACACCGGCGACTTCGGCCGGATGGACGCCGACGGCATCATCACGTTCGTCGACCGCAAGAAGGACGTGCTGCGCCGGCGCGGCGAGAACGTCTCGTCGCTGGCCCTGGAGAACGTGATCCGCCAGCACCCGGCGGTCGCCGACGTCGCGGTGTGCGGCCTGCCGTCGAAGCTCGGCGACGACGACATCAAGGCGTGTGTCGTGCTGGCCGCCGGCGGGTCGCTGACGGCGGCGGAGTTCTTCGCGTTCGTCGAGGAGCGGGTGCCGTACTTCGCCGTCCCACGTTACGTCGACATCCGCGCCGGGCTGCCCACCAACGCGCTGGGCCGGGTGATGAAGCACGTGCTGCGGGACGAAGGGGTACCGCCGGGAACGTGGGACCTGCCGAGCCAGGGCCTCGTCGCCCGCCGCACCGCCCGCCGGACCCCGGCGGCCGCCCAGTGACCGGCGGCGATGTGCTGGTCGAACGGCACGACGGGGTGCTGCTCGTGCGGCTCAACCGGCCGCAGCGGCACAACGCCATCGGCGGCACCCTGCTGCGCGACCTCGCCGCCGCCTTCGACGAGGCCGGCCGCGACGACACCGTCCGGGTCGTCGTCACGATCGGCGCCGGCGCCGCGTTCTGCGTCGGCGCGGACGTGGCGGACTTCGACCGGGTCCGCCATCTGCCGGCCCGGGAGCTGCTGGTCAGCGACCTCATCGGCGGCGAGAAGGGCCTGCCGGCGCGGTCGCCGGCCGACGTGCCGGCCGAGGAGCTGGGCAACGCCGGCCGCTGGGCGCTGCGGATGTGGGCGCTGGAGAAGCCCACGATCGCCGCGGTGAACGGTGCGGCGGTCGGCGGCGGGTTCGGCATCGCGCTGCTGCACGACATCCGGCTGGCCGCGTCGACGGCCCGGCTGGGCACCGGCTTCGCGGCCGCCGGCCTCGCGCCCGAGCTCGGCATCAGCCACCTGCTGCCGCGGGTGGTCGGGCTCGCCGCCGCGGCCGAGCTGATGCTGACCGGCCGGTTGGTCGACGCCGCCGAGGCCCGCGAGCTGCGGCTGGTGTCCGGCGTGGTCCCGGACGAGGAGCTGCTGGAGCGGGCGATGGAGCTGGCCGGGCGGATCGCGTCCGGTCCGCCGCTCGGCGCCCGGCTGACCAAGCGCCTGCTGCGCCGGTCCGCCGCGGCCGAGCTCGAGGCGCAGCTGCGCGCGGAGTACACCGCCCAGGTCACACTCTTCGACCACCCGGAGACGCGCGCCGCGATGGACCGCCTGGCCCAGCGCGTCCTGCGCCGCCGCGACTGACGAGGGCTTCCGGGTTTCCCCACCAACCGGTTGACTACGACCAGCGGCCCGCATACTGTCGGTGCGTGAAGACCGTGCTGGGCGATGAGCAGTTGAAGTTCCTGACCGAGCTGCGGACCTATCTCGACGGTCTGGATCCGCGGCTCGTCGAGGCGACCCGGATCGAGAACATCGACGACCCGATGCAGCCGCGCGAGCACGGGCGGCGCTTCCTGCGCCGGCTCGGTGCCGACGGCTGGCTCGGCGTGTCGTGGCCCCGGGAGTACGGCGGGCAGGGCCGCAGCGCGATCGAGAGCTGGCTGCTGGCCGAGGAGCTCTACAGCCGCCGCCTGCCCAACGGCCTGCTGACGCTCAACGCCATCGGACCGACGCTCATGATCGTGGGCACCGACGAGCAGAAGGCCGAGTTCCTGCCGCGGATCCGGGCCGGCGAGCTGGAGTTCGCGATCGGCTACAGCGAACCGGACGCGGGCAGCGACCTCGCGTCGCTGCGGACCCGGGCCGTGCGCGACGGCGACGACTACGTCGTCAACGGGCAGAAGATCTGGACCACCGGCGCCTCGGTCGCGACCCACCTCTGGCTCGCCGTTCGCACCGGCGCGCCGGAGGACCGCCACCGCGGGGTGAGCATCTTCATCACCCCGATGGACACGCCCGGCATCACGATCACGCCGATCATCACCCAGGGCGGCGAGCGGACCAACGCGGTCTTCCTCGACGACGTGCGGATCCCGGCCCGCTCGCGGATCGGCGCCGAGAACGACGGCTGGTCGGCGCTCGTCACGGCACTGAACTTCGAGCGGATGTTCTACCACAACGAGCCGCGCTGGGAGCTGCGCCAGCTGACCGACTGGGCCGCCGCGGCGGGCCTGCTGGAGGGCGACAGCGCCGAGGCGCACGAACTGCAGGCGGTCGTCGGCGAGCACGCGGTCGACGTGGAGATCTGCCGGCTGTTCGCCCAGCGTGGGGCGCGGATGCTCGCCGAGGGCCGGGTCCCGCACGCCGAGGCCTCGGTGAACAAGATCTGGTGGGGCGAGCTGCGGCAGCGCATCTGCGACACCGGCCTTGACCTGATCGGCGAGGACGGCACGATCGCCACCGGTTCGCCGTACGCCCCGGCGCACGGGCACCTGGAGCACGGCCTGCGCTCGTCGCCGGTGTGGCGGTTCGGCGGCGGTACCAACGAGATCCAGCTGGACATTATCGCGATGCGCGGTCTGGGGATGCCACGATGATCGACACCGACCTGACCGACGACGAGGCGCTGCTGGCCAGGACGGCCCGCGCCTACTTCGCCGACTTCGTCGACAACACCTACCTCAACGCCCAGCAGGCGTCGGCGGACGGTTACGAGACCCGGCGCTGGCACCAGATGTGCGAGCTCGGCTGGACCGGCATCGACCTGCCCGAGCGGGTCGGCGGGGCCGGCGGCACGCTGGCGGAGGCCGGTGTCGTAGCGCGCGAGGCCGGGCGGGCGGCCTTCGCGTCGCCGCTGCTGCCGACCATGCGTGCGGGCACCGTGCTCACCACCCTCGGCCGCGCGGTCTTCGACGACGCCCTCACCCGGATCGCCGCGGGATCGCCCGCCGCCCTCGTGGCGCCCGCCGACGGTGCGGTGCGCGCCGAGGCGACCGGCGGCGGCGCATACCGGCTCGCCGGCCCCGCCGTCCCGGTCGAGTGGCTGAAGCACAGCGACGACGTCGTGCTGCTGCTGCCGGTGGCCGGCGGCGACGGGTGGCTGTGCGCACTCCTGCGCGGCGCGGACCTGCGCGGGCGGGCCGAGGCGGTGCCCAGCATCGACAACGAGCGCGTCGCCCGGGTCGACCTCGACGGCCTCACGCTCGCGGCGGCCGACGTGGCGCTCGACGGCATCGACGCCCGCACGGCCCGCTATGCCCTCGCCCGGGCGAACCTGCTACGGGCCAGCGCGATGGTCGGCGGGTGCGAGGCCGTGCTGGAGCGCAGCGTGCAGTACGCCACCGAGCGGGTGCAGTTCGGCCAGCCGATCGGCGCCTTCCAGGCGGTCCGCCATCATCTGGGCAGAATGCTGATCGCGCTCGACGCGGCCCGGCTGACCTGCAACGACGCCCTGACGCGGGCCCAGCCCGGCGCCGACGAGTCCGCGATCGCCGCGGTGGCGCTGTTCGCCGCCGGCCGGTCCTACGTCGAGATCGTCCTCACCGCGGCCCAGCTCCACGGCGGCGTCGGCACCACCACCGAGCACGTCCTGCACCACCACTTCCTGCGGGCCAAGGCGATGCAGCTGCGCGGCGGCAAGCGCGCCAACCGGCTCCGCGAGATCCACGACGCGCTGGTCGTCCGGCGCGAGGGCAGCCTGTGGTGACCGACCGGGCGGCCGGTGGGCGCATCGACGTGGTAGCACGGTGATCGCGCGCGGACGCGTCGCGGTCGTCACCGGGGGAGGCCGAGGCCTGGGTCGCGCCGCCGCACTGCGCCTCGCCGCCGAGGGTGCCGACGTCGCGGTCCTGGCCCGCTCGACCGGCGAGATCGACGCGGTCGCCGGCGAACTGCGGGCGGCCGGCGTTCAGGCGCTCAGCCTGCCCGTGGACGTCACGTCCACCGCGGACGTCGACCGGGCCCGGGAGCGCATCCTGGACCGGTTCGGCCGGGTCGACATCGTCGTCAACAACGCCGGAACCCTGCTGTACCGGACGTTCGTCCCGCTGCCGGGCAAGGAGCACGCCCACCCGGGGTTCGACCGGCCGGTGAGTGACGACGAGTGGGACGCCGTCATGGCCGTCCACGTCGGGGGTGCCGTGCGGATGCTGCGCGCGTTCGGCCCCGACCTGCTGGCCCGCGGCTACGGCCGGGTCGTCAACGTGGTGTCCAACGTGGTCCGGCGCAGCATGCCGTACTGCAGCGTGTACGACACCGCGAAGGGCGCGCTGGTCCAGCTGACCCGCTCGCTGGCGCGCGAATGGGCGTCGTACGGGATCACCGTCAACGCCGTCGCCGCCGGACACTTCGAGACGGCGATGACCCGGGAGCAGTTCGAGAACGAGGCGGCCCTGCAGCACCTGCTGCGCCGGGTGCCGGCCCGCCGCGCCGGCCAGGCCGGCGAGTTCGCGGCGCTGGTGGCCCACCTGTGCGGTGAGGACAGCGGGTTCGTCACGGGCGAGACACTGGGGATCGACGGGGGTGAGTCGCTGTGACCGGCAGTGAGCTGGTGTTCATGTGCGCCGACACCGGCGCCGTGGTCTGCGTGAGCGGCGGGGACGCGGCGGCGCGGGTGCTGGTCTTCCTGCCGACCGGGGAGACGTTCTGGGCCGGCGGCGCCGAGGTGCGCCCGGACGCCATGCGGGTGTCGGCGATGGCCGCGCTGTTCACCGCACCCGCCCATGTCGTGCCGGGCGAGCCGCTCGCCGCGCGGCAGGTGCCGCTGAGCATCGCCGTGGCGCTGGAGCCGGCCGCCGCCGACCTGGCGCTGGCCGGTGACGGGCCGGAGCGGGTGACCGTCGTGCACGGCACGGGGTCGATCGCCGTCGGCAGCGTGATCTACCGCGTCCAGGGCACCGGCTGGCTGAGCACGGCGCCGGCCGGCCCCGTGGTGCAGCGGGCGCGGGCCGTCTTCCAGGACCGCTCGGCGACGTTCGCCGCCGGCACCGCTGCCGCCGTCATGGTCAACACCGAGGTCCGCCGGGTGCCCGTGGCGCAGTTCGCGGTCCGGGGCCGGGACAGGGTTCCGTTGCACCGCCTGAGCTGCGCTCTTGGCGGCCGCACGCCCCGGCTGGTGACCGGCGAGATCCGCGACACGCTGCAGCACGTGACGTTCGCCGAGCCGGCACCGGACGGCGCCGGCTGGATGTGGTGGAGCGCCGCCCCGTTCGTCTTCGTCCGGTCCGGCACCACGGGCCTGGGGCTCGTCGAACGCACGACGCGGACGGAGTCACCCCGCGAGCCGTCGGCGCCCGCCGACGACCTGCCCGATCCGTACTGACGCGGGTCGGGAAACTCCGAAAGGCCAGGCCCGCCGGGCCTGGCCTTTGCTCGTGGGTGCCGCTCAGCTCGCGGCGGCGACCTCGGTGCTCGCGGTGTAGGGCTTGTCGGAGTAGAACTGGCGCGACCACCGGCGGAACCGCGCGTAGTGCTCCTCCTCGCCGCCGGCGAACGGCGGGTGCTCCACGTAGCGCTGGTTCTCCCAGATCGCGAAGTCGCGCCGGATCTGGCCCTTCTGGAACTCGATCATCCGCGCCGCGCGGCCGGTGGGCTCGGGGCCGCCGTCGGGCTGGCGGTTGACGGTAATGGTCTCGAACAGCTGGGAGTGCTCGGCGTCGACCGGGGTGGAGGCCGTGAGCTGGTTGGTGACGAAGCTGTCGAGCACGAAGCGCGCGTTGGACAGGCCCAGCCCCCACGCCTCGGTCTCGATCTCGCCGAAGACCGGGCCGTTCGGCGTCATCCAGGTCGCCTTCTTGCCGTGGCCGTACCAGAAGCCGACCCGGGTGTGCAGGTAGTGCTGGTCCTCCTTCCACAGCAACGGTTTGCCCGGCTGGCCGGCGCCGTGCACCCACATGAAGTGGTAGTAGTCGGGGGTGTTCTCCACCGGTGACTGGGGGATGATCTTCCTGATGCCGACGTGGTCGTGGACGATCGGGTAGTTGTGCTCGAGGTCGGCGAACTCGGGGATCCCCGGCCACTCCCAGAACGGCTCGCGGCCGAACGCGTCGTACCAGACCAGGATCAGGCCGTCGACCTCGCGGGTGACCCACCGTGCGAGCTTCACCCGGCGGCGCTCGCCTGGCGCGTAGGGGATCTCGGCGAGCTCGCCGTCGGCCTGCCACAGCCAGCCGTGGAACGGGCATTCGATGCACTCGCCCTTGACCGTGCCGCCGTAGCCGAGGTGCGCGCCGAGGTGCTGGCAGTACGCGTCGAGCAGCGAGACCTCACCGCTCTCGGTGCGGAACATCACGAGGTTCTGGTCGAAGTACATCGCGGGCCGAACGTCCCCGGGCTGCAACTCGGAGGAGTACCCGACCTGGTACCAGCCCGTCGGGAACACCGTGTAGGGCCAGTCCTTCATGTCGTTCTCCCATTCACTGAAGGATAACCAACCATCTGGTTGGTATAAAACCACCCGCGCCGTGGTTCGTCAACCAGCGCGGGGCTCAGCGCTGGCCGGGCCGAAGGGCCAGGAACAGGCCGTCGGCCTCGGCGCACAGCCGCTCGCCGTCCCGCAGCACCCCGGCCAGCCGGCGCTTGCGGCCGTCCTGTCCGAGCAGCCGGGCGCGAACCGTCAGCGGCCGCCCGACCGGCGTCAGGCTGCGGAACTCCACCCGCAGCGAGACGGTCCGTGACGGTGGCCGGTCGGCGAGGTCGGACAGGCGGCCGAGCGCCTCGTCGAACAGCAGCGCGACCGCGCCGCCGTGCACGGCGTCGTTGCTGCCGGAGTGGAACCGCCCGAAGGTGACCTCGCCGACGATCTCGGTGGCCGTCCAGGAGACCAGCCGCAGCGGCGGGCTGAGCGTCTGCCCGCGGCCGGGCAGGCGCAGGAGCTTGCCGTAGAGCTGCTCGTCGTCGGCGACGGTGTGCGCGGCGAGCAGGCGCCGGGCGTGGGCCAGCAGCGTGGTGGCCCGGGCCACCGCCTCCGCCGGCGGCGCGCTCGCCGCGGCCGTGTCCTGCAGGTCGCGCAGCTCGTCGATCAGACCCGTCCAGCCGGCCGGGGCGCGGGCCGCCGCGCGGTCGCTCCACTGCTGCCAGAACGGCGCGAGCGGTACCCGGTCGTGCGCCGACTCCGGCGAGGACGTCACAGCAGCTCGAGGATGGTGGCGTTGGCCTGCCCGCCGCCCTCGCACATCGTCTGCAGCCCGTACCGGATGCCGTGGTCGCGCATGTGGTGCACCAGCGTGGTCATCAGCCGGGCGCCGGAGCCGCCGAGCGGGTGCCCGAGCGCGATCGCGCCGCCGTTGGGGTTGAGGGCCTTGGCGTCCGCCCCGATGTCGGCCAGCCACGCCAGGGGCACCGGCGCGAACGCCTCGTTGACCTCGAACGCGCCGATGTCCTGCGCGCGCAGCCCGGAGCGCGCCAGCGCCTTGCGGGTGGCCGGGATCGGCGCGGTCAGCATGATGACCGGATCGCTGCCGGCCAGCACCGCCGTGTGTACCCGGGCGATCGGCGTCAGCCCGAGCTCGCGCGCCCGCTCGCTGGTGGTCAGCAGCAGCGCGGCCGAGCCGTCGGAGATCTGCGACGAGTTGCCGGCGGTGATGACGCCGTCGGGCCGGAACGCGGTTCGCAGCTGGGCCAGCCCTTCGACGGTGCCGCCGCGGCGGATGCCCTCGTCGCGGGCGACGACGGTGCCGTCGGGAAGCGTGACCGGCGCGATCTGCGCGTCGAAGCGCCCCTCGTCCTGTGCCGCGGCCGCGCGCTCGTGGCTGGCGAGCGCGAACTCGTCGCACCGGGTGCGGGAGAATCCCCACCGCTCGGCGATCATCTCGGCGCCGGCGCCCTGGTTGGGCGCCACCCCGCCGTAGCGCGCGGCGAAGCGCGAGCCGTTCGGGTCGGCGTCGCCGGAGGCGCTGCCCATCGGTACCCGCGACATCGACTCGACACCACCGGCGACGACGACGTCGTACTGTCCGGCGATCAGCCCGGCCGCGGCGAAGTGCACCGACTGCTGGCTGGAGCCGCACTGGCGGTCGACGGTCACGCCGGTCACCGTGTCCGGCCAGCCGGCCGCCAGCACGGCGGTGCGGGCGATGTCGAACGCCTGCTCGCCGACCTGGTCGACGCAGCCCCAGACGACGTCGTCGACGAGTGCGGGGTCGATCCCGCTGCGCTCGGCCAGCGCCTCGAGCACGTGGGCCGACAGGTCCACCGGGTGTACTCCGGAGAGGCCGCCGTTGCGCTTGCCCACCGGTGTCCGCACTGCCTCGACGATCACGGCATCCCGCACGTCCTGCCCCCTCGCCATCATCAACCAACCAATCGGTTGGTTAAACGTATGGGCGCGGTCCGGCGTGCGTCAAGCGGTGGGCAGGGCGGCTCAGCCGTTGACGCGCTGACGGCGCGGGGCGGCCGCGGCGGCGGCTCTGCCGGAGCCGGCCGGTGCCGCGCTCGTGGCGGCGGGCGGCTCGACGGCGCGGATGCCGTTGATGACGAACTCGGTCACCTCGTCGATGAGCCGGGCGTCGGTGCCGGCGGTCGCCGGGCGGCGATACCAGCTCGGCAGGTAGGCCAGCAGCCCGATGATGGAGTAGAGGATCGTCGAGGGGGAGAGGGGCCGGAACTCCCCGGTGCGGGTGCCCTCCGCCAGCAGTGACTTCACGAACTCCTCGTAGCGGTAGATCCGCTGGCGGATCGACCGGGCCTGCTCCTCGGGCAGCCGCTGGTCGATCCACGGCACCTCCTGGAAAAACACGACCAGCTCGTCGTGCTTGGTCGCGACCAGCGCGACCTGCTCGCGGACGAAGAACCGCATGCGGTCCAGCCCGCTGCCGGTCAGCGGCACCCGGGCGAGCACCTCCAGCGTCGCGTCGACCTGTTCGGAGAGCAGTTCGTTGAGGATCGCGCTCTTGGCCGGGTAGTAGTGATACAGGGTGCCCTTGTTGAGCCCGACCTCGTCGGCGATCAGGTCCATCGTCGCGGCGAGGTAGCCCTGCTCGCGGAATATCCGGGCCGCCGTCGCGCGGACCTCGTCCCGGCGGGACGGCCTAGGCATGCCGCACTCGTGTCCGCATTGATGACCTCCGACTGTGTCTGTGCCAACCCTTTGTACTCCGGGTCGATCCGAGTTTAACCGGACGGTGGGTCGGTTTCGTTCCGGGTCGGTAAACAACGGCGATCGCTTGCCAACCAACCGGCTAGTTGGTTATAACGGAGTCCCCGAAGGAGGCCCGATGGACCTGGAGCTGACACCCGACGAGCGTGACGTCGCCGAGGCATTTGCGCGCGTCTTCACCCGGGACTCGTCGAGCGAGCGGGTCCGCGCCGCCGAGGACGCCGGGTTCGACCCCGCGCTGTGGAAGACGCTTGCCGGCATGGGCGCGATCGGCATCGCCGTCCCGGCCGCCGCGGGTGGCAGCGGCGGCGGCTTCGTGGAGCTGGCACTGATCGCCGAGGCGGCCGGACGCCGGCTCGCCTGCGTGCCCCTGGTCGAGGCCGCGGTCGCCGCCCGGCTGCTCGCCGACGCCGGCGCCCCGGCCGACCTCGTCGCCGAGGCCGTCGACGGCGAACGGGTCACCGTCTTCGCGCCGCGCCCGGCCGAGCAGGGCGTCGCCCGCCGGGTGCCAGCCGGCTCGGTGGCCGGCGGCGTCGTGGCCCTCGACGGCGACGAACTCGTCCTCGCGCACGGCGTCCACACCGGCGACGGCAGCCCCGGCGGTCCCGGTGCCGCGGCCGGTCGTGACCTCGGGTTCCAGGCCGTCGCCGACCGCCCGCTGCGCGGGACCGGCCTCGACCGGCGCGTCCTCGCCGCCGGGGCGCAGGCCCACGACCTGTGGCGCCGGGCCCGCGACCGCTGGCGGCTCGGCACCGCCGCCGCGTGCACCGGGCTGGCCGCCGAGGCGCTCGACATCGCCGTGCGGTACGCGGCCGGGCGCCACCAGTTCGGCGCCCCCATCGGCTCGTTCCAGGCCCTCCAACAGCCCCTCGCCGACGTCGCGATGGCCGCCGACGGCGCCCGGCTCGTCGCGCGGGAAGCGGCCTGGCGCCACGACCACGGGCTGGAGTCGTGGGCCGGCGCGGCGGCGGTCGCGTTCGCGCACGCCGCCGAGACCGCCGTCCGCGCCGCCGAGCTGTGCCTGCACGTGCACGGCGGATACGGATTCACGCTGGAGTACGACGCGCAGCTGTACCTGCGCCGAGCCAAGGCGACCCGGCTGAGCGCCGGCGACCCGGACCTGCTGTGGGAAGAGATCGGGGCGGCGACGATGGCCGGGGGAGCGCACTGATGGACTTCGCACTGGACGAGCGGGCCGAGACGTTCCGCGCCGAGGTGCAGGCGTTCCTGCGCGAGCACCTGACCGACGCGGTCCGCGCGCGGGTGGCCGGGTCCGGCACCTACCACGACCGGGAGTTCCACCGCGCGGTCGCCCGGCAGGGCTGGATCGGCGCGGGGTGGCCGGTCGAGGACGGCGGGCAGGGCCGCGACCGCGCGGACCTCGACATCCTCTACGAGGAGCTGGCCGCGGCCGGCGCACCCGTCGAGGGCATGTCGGTGACGCTCATCATCGCCGAGACCGTCCGCCGGGTCGGCACGCCCGAACAGAAGGAACGGATCCTCGGCCCCGTGCGGGACGGCCGGCTGCTGCTGAGCCTCGGCTACACCGAGCCCGACGCCGGGTCCGACCTCGCCTCGGCGCGCACCCGCGCCGTGCGCGACGGCGACGGCTGGCGCATCGACGGGCAGAAGAACTTCACCACCCACGCCCACGAGGCCGACTACGTCTTCCTGCTCGCGCGCACCGATCCGCAGGCGCCCAAGCACGCCGGCCTGACCATGTTCCTGGTGCCGACGTCGGCGGAAGGGTTCTCCCTGACGCCGGTGCAGACGCTGAGCGGCGAACGCACGAACCTCACCTTCTACTCCGGCGTGCACGTCGGCGACGACGCCCGCATCGGCGACGTCGGCCAGGGCTGGCCGATCGTCAGCCTGGCCCTCGCGTTCGAGCGCGGCGGCGAGTTCGCCGCGCAGCTGCGCCGCCTGGTGCACGCGACGGTCACGTGGGCGCACGCGGCGCGCCGCACCGGCGACGCCCGGCTGCTGCGGCGGCTCGGGCGGGTCGCCGCCGCCACCGACGTCGCCCGCCTGCTCGGCGCGCAGGCCACCTGGCTGCGCTCGTCGGCCCAGGCCGGCGCCGTGGAGGGCGCGATGGCCAAGGTGTACGGCACCGAGGCGCTGCTGGCCGGCGCGGGCGCGCTGCTGGACGCGGCCGGACCCGACGGGCTGCTGGCCGGGCCGGGCGATCCCGCGGCCGAACTGCAGCATCTGTACCGCGAAGCCCAGATCTCGACGCTCTACGGTGGTACCAGCGAGGTCCTGCGCGGCGTCATCGCCGAGCGCCGCCTCGGGCTGCCCCGCAGCCGTCGAGGCTGAGCCGTTCCACACCATGACTGCGCGAGGGAGAGCGTCTTGACCAAGGATCAGCTGCGCTTCGACGACCGGGTGGCGATCGTCACCGGCGCGGGAGGCGGACTCGGGCGGGCCTACGCGCTGCTGCTGGCGTCCCGCGGCGCGCACGTGGTCGTCAACGACGTCGACCGCAAGGACGACACCGGCCGTACCCCGGCCGCCGCCGTCGCCGCGGAGATCGCCGAGCTGGGCGGGTCCGCGGTCGCCCACGACGGGTCCATCGCCGAACCGTCGGCCGGGCCGGCGGTCGTGGACACCGCGATGCAGGCGTTCGGCCGGGTCGACATTGTCGTCAACAACGCCGGGATCGTCCGGGACCGCTCGTTCGGCAAGATGTCGGACCAGGACATCAAGGACGTCCTGGACGTCCACCTGCACGGCACCATCGGCCTGACCCGCGCGGCGTGGGCCGTGCTGCGCGAGCGCCAGTACGGCCGGGTCGTCATGACCACGTCGGTCGCCGGGCTGTGGGGCAACCTGGGTCAGGCCAACTACTCCGCGGCCAAGGCCGGGCTGGTCGGGCTCGGGCGCACCCTCGCCGTCGAGGGCGCCCGCTACGGCATCCGGGTCAACCTCATCTCCCCGGGCGCCGCGACGGCCATGACGTCCGGGATGCTGCCCGAGCACCTGCACGAGCGGATGTCGCCGGACCGCGTCGCGCCGATGGTCGCCTACCTCTGCCACGAGTCGTGCACGCTCACCGGCGAGATCCTGTTCGCCGCCGCGGGACGATACGCCCGGAACCTCATCATCGAGACGGCCGGGTACGAAAACCCCGATGCGACCGTCGAGGACATCGCCGCGCATCTGCCGGACATCCTGGACACCACGTCGTGGACGGTGCCCGCGCAGGCGGTGCAACTCCCGCCGGGCTGACCGCCGGGACGAACCCGACAGGCGTTGCGCAACCGGGACCGGTTGGGCGACGATGCAGGAATTATCAACCAGCCGGTTGGTAACAGCGCTCACCGTGGAGCAGGCCATGTCGACAGGAACCACGATCGGGTCAGGGCGGCGGATCGGGCCGCGGTCGGAGTGGACCGCCCAGGGCGGTGACGAGCTGCTGACCGACTCGGTGCCGGGGCTGCTGGCCCGGCAGGCCGAGCGGTACGGCGACCGCCCGGCACTGTGGTGGCCCGAGCACGGGGGCCTGGCGAGCCTCACCTACGCCGAGCTCGCCGCCGCGGCCGGCACGGTGGCCCGCGCGCTGGCCGGCCGGGCCGCCCCCGGCGAGCGGATCGCCGTCTGGTCGCGCAACAGCGTCGAGTGGGTCGTGCTCGAGTACGGCTGCGCGATGGCCGGGCTGATCCTCACCCCGTTCAACACCGCCTGGACCGACGCCGAGGTCGACCACGCCAACCGGCTGACCACACCGGCGCTGGTGCTGGCCGGGACCGGCCCGACGGGCGACAGCCTGGTGCCCCGGGCCGCCGGCGTGTGCGGCGCCGGCATCGTCCTCGACCTCGCCGGCGTGCGCGCCTGGGCGGCCGGCGCCGAGCCCGGCGAACTGCCCGACGTCGCCGCCGGGGACCCGTTCCTCATCCAGTTCACCTCCGGCACCACCGGCCGCTCGAAGGGCGCCGTCCTCACCCACCAGGCCGTGCTCAACGCCGCCCGCGAACGCAACCGCCGCGACGTCATCGGCCCGGCCGACACCTGGCTCAATCCGGTGCCGTACCACCACATCGGCGGCTCCTGCTTCGTCATCCTCGGCGGCCTGGTCGACGCCGGCGCGTTCGTCGTCGTCGAGAAGTACGTGCCGGCCGAGACGATGCGACTGCTCGACCACGGCGTGGTCAACCGGATCGGCGGCGTCCCGACGATGGTGATCGACGCCCTCGACCACCTCGGCGACCGGGCCGCCACGGCCGGCCTGCGCTCGGTCGCGGTCGGCGGGGCCACGGTCACCCAGCACCTGGTCGAGCGGATCCGCCGGACGCTCGGCGCGCCGGTCATCAACACCTACGCGCAGTCCGAGTGCCCGGCCATCACCTCGACCGAGATCGACGACGACGCGGCGACGATCGCGGGCACCGTCGGGCGGCCCGTCGCCGGTGTCGAGGTCCGCATCGTCGACCCGGCCACCGGCGACACCGTGCCGATCGGGACCGTCGGGGAGATCCGGACCCGCTCGCCGTACGTGATGCGCGGGTACTGGGGCATGCCCGAGCAGACCGCCGAGGTCCTCCCGGCCGACGGCTACCTGCGCACCGGCGACCTGGCGTCGATGGACGAGTTCGGCAACGTCACGTTCCAGGGCCGGGTCCGCGACGTCATCATCCGCGGCGGCGAGAACGTGTACCCCGCCGAGGTCGAGGAGTGCCTCGCCGCGCACCCGGGGATCGCCTCGGCGGTCCTGGTCGGCATCGACGACGAGCGGCTCGGCGAACGCGTCGCCGGCGTCGTGGTCCGCGCCCCCGGCAGCGCCGTGACCGGGCCGGAGCTCACCGAGTACCTGCGGGACAAGGTGGCCCGCTTCAAGCTCCCCGAGGTCTGGCGGTTCGTCGACGCGCTGCCGATGACGGCGTCGGGCAAGGTCCGCCGCTTCGTGGTCCGCGACGACACCAACGCCGAGCTGGCCGCCGCACGCCCGGCCGGCCAGTAAGCCAACGAGAAGGAGAACCGGATGCCGATCGATCCCGGCGTAGCCCTGGCGGCGCCCCCGACGGTCGAGGAGATCGGGTGGGACGCCTCCGACGTGCTGCTCTACCATCTGGCGCTCGGCGCCGGCGCCGACCCGGTCGACCCGGTCGAGCTGCGCTACGCGACCGAGTCCGGCTCCGTCGTCGTACCGACGTTCGCCGTCGTCGTGCCGATGCTGCGCTCGACCCGGCCGCCGCGGGTTTCGTACCCCGGCGTCGAGGTCGACCTGCGCACGATCCTGCACGGCAGCCAGCGGGTCGAGCTGCACAACCCGATCCCGCGGGACGGCAAGGCCTCGGTCCGCACCCGGGTCGCCGACCTCTACGACAAGGGATCGGCGGCGGTGATCGTCGTCGACACCGAGGCGACCGGCGCCGACGGTGCTCCGCTGTGGACCTCCAGCATGCGGATGTTCTCCCGCGGTGAGGGCGGCTTCGGCGGCCACCGCGGCCCGGCCGGCCCGCCGGACCCGCCGCGGCGCGCGCCCGACCACACGGTCGTCACCCCGACGCTGCCGCAACAGGCCCTGTGGTACCGCCTGCTGGGCGACCGCAACCCGCTGCACGCCGATCCCGCGGTCGCCGAGGCCGCCGGCTTCCCGCGGCCGATCCTGCACGGGCTCTGCACGTACGGCATCGCCTGCCGGGCGATCGTCGACGCCGTGCTCGACGGCCGCGCCGAGCGGGTCCGGGCGATCGAGGCGCGCTTCGCCGGCGTCGTGTATCCCGGCGAGACGCTGCGCACGTCGGTCTGGCGAGAGGACGGGCGGCTGCTCTTCGTGTCCACTGTGGACGAACGCGACAACGCCCCCGCCCTGGCCGGTGGCGAGCTGACCGTCGACGAAGGGCAGCCCACGTGAGCATCGCCGTGGAGCGCGACAGCGGCGTCGTCCGGCTGACCCTCGACCGTCCCGAGCGGCGCAACGCCCTCACCGTCGACGGGTTCGCCGAACTCGGCCGGGTGCTCGCCGAGATCGCCCGGACGCCGGACGACCGCGCCGTGCTCATCACCGGCGCCGGCGGCGCGTTCTGCGCCGGCGCGGACCTCTCGGCGGGCGTGCCCGACGAGTCCGTGGTGCGGGTCATGGACCGGATCAACGACGCGGCCCGCGCCCTGCACCGGCTGCCGCAACCGACGGTCGCCGCCGTCGGCGGGCCCGCGGTCGGCGCCGGGATGAGCCTCGCCCTCGGCTGCGACCTCGTCGTCGCCTCGCCGGCCGCGACCTTCTGCCAGATCTTCGTCAAGCGCGGCCTGTCGCCCGACTTCGGCAGCAGCTGGCTGCTGCCCCGGCTGGTCGGCCTGCAGACCGCCAAGCGGCTCGCGCTGCTCGGCGACACGATCACCGCCGAGCAGGCCCGCGACCTCGGTCTGGTGTCGGCGGTGATGGCCCCCGACGACCTGCTCGACACGGCCACCGCGCTCGCCCGCCGCCTCGCCGACGGGCCGCCGATCGCGCTCGCCCTCACCAAGCGGCTCCTCGACGCCTCCTTCACCTCGACGTTCGACGAGGCCCTCGACGCCGAGGCGGCCGCGTCCGCGGTCAACACGGCGACCGAGGACGTCGCCGAGGCGTTCGCAGCGTTCGCCGCCAAGCGGCCGGCCGTGTTCCGTGGCCGCTGAACACGACGGGGCACCGCTGCCGGTCCGCCCCGACGACCCCGGGCGCGACTGGACCGAGCCCGGCGTGTACGGGCTCGGCGCCGGGCTGTACCGCATCCCGTTGCCGATGCCGCAGGACGGCCTGCGCGCGGTCAACGTGTACGCGGTCCGCGACGGCGACGCGATCGTCCTCGTCGACTCCGGCTGGGCGCTGCCGGAGGCGCAGGCCCGGCTGCGGCAGGCCCTGCGGGCCCTCGACGCCGACGAGGACCGGATCAGCCGGATCCTCGTCACGCACGCCCATCGCGACCACTACAACCTCGCCGTCCGGCTGCGGGAGCGGCACCCGCGGCTGCGGGTCGGCCTCGGCCTGGCCGAGGAGGGCACGCTGTGCGTCGCGCAGGCGCCCGTCACCGAACCCTGGGCCGCCCTGTGCGAGCAGCTGCGCCTCGGCGGCGCCGCCGCGCTCGCCAAGGAGCTCGTCGCCGGCGTGCCCGTCGAGCACGACCCGGCCGACTGGGCGTTCCCCGACGAGTGGATCGACCCGCCGTCGGCCATCGCGCTCGACACCGCCACGTGGCAGGCGTACCCCACCCCGGGGCACACCCGCGGCCACGTCGTGTTCGTCGACGCCGCCCGCGACGTGATGTTCTGCGGCGACCACGTCCTGCCGCACATCACCCCGTCGATCGGCTTCGAGCCGAGCCCGGCCGTGTCGCCGCTGCGCGACTACCTCGACTCGCTGCGGCTCGTCCGTGACCTGCCCGACCGCACCATGCTGCCGGCACACGGCCACCCGGGACCCAGCGTGCACGCGCGCGTCGACGAGCTCGTCGCCCACCACGACACCCGGCTGGAGCAGACCGCCGGCGCCGTCGCCGCGGGTGCGGCCACCGCGCTGGAGGTCGCGCAGCGGCTGCGGTGGACCCGCCGCGGCCGCGCCTTCGACGACCTCGACGTGCTCGGCCGCTGCCTGGCCGTCACGGAGACCGCTGCGCACCTCGACGTCCTGGTCGGCACCGGCCGGCTGCGGCGCTCCGAGGACGACGGCGTCCGGCAGTACGGGGCCGGATAGGTGCGCGACAAGGTCGTCTCGGCCGAGCAGGCGGTCGCGCTCATCGCCGACGGCGACGTCGTCGGCCTCCAGGCGGGCCCGACCCAGTGCGCGCCGATGACGCTCGTGCGCGAGATCATCCGCGCCGGCCGCCGCGACCTGTCGCTGGTCTGCCTCAGCGGTGGGCTGCCCGTCGACTGGCTCGCCGCCGCCGGATCGCTCGCCCGGTGCACCTTCGCCGCCGTCACGATGGAGCACTTCGGGCTGTGCCAGCGGTTCCGGCGCAGTGTCGAGACCGGCGCCATCGCCGTCGAGGAGCTTTCGGAGACCGCGCTGTACGCCCGGCTCGGCGCCGCCAGCCGCGGGCTGCCGTTCCTGCCGACGCGCGGGCTGATCGGCACCGACCTGCTCGACGTCGGCAACGACGCGCTGAAGGTCATCCCGGACCCGTTCGGCGGGCCGCCCGTCGTCGCCTGCCGCGCGCTGCGCCCGGACATCGCCGTGCTGCACGCCCATCGCGCCGATCGGGCCGGCAACATCGGGATCGATCCGGGGGTACGCCTGCCCACCATGACGACGCTGCCCCGGGCGTCGCGGCGGGTCATCGTGTCGGTCGAGCGGATCGTCGGCTCGGCCGAGCTGCGGCGGGCGCCGGACCGCACGATCCTGCCCGGGTTCGCCGTCGACGCCGTGGTGGAGGCGCCGTCCGGCGCGCATCCGACGTCGCTGTTCCCGGCGTACGACCACGATGCCGGGTTCTTCACCGCGTGGGTCGAGGCCGCGGCCGACGACGACGCGTGCGAGGCGTTCCTGGACCGGTACGTGCGCGGCCCGGCGACCCAGCAGGAGTACCTGGGACTGGTCGGCGTGCGGTGACCGGCTACTCGGTCGACGAGCTGATGATCGCGACGCTGGCCGCGTGCTTCGACAACGACGACCAGGTCTGCAACGGCCTGTCGTCCGTCCTGCCGGTGTGCGCGATCCAGCTGGCCCGGCTGACCCACGCCCCCGACCTCGTCTGGATCGCCGGATCGTCGGGTGTGGACCCGCTCGACCCGCAGCTCACCGCCTCCAGCTTCGAGTCCCCGCTGTGGCGCGACGCCGTCATGTACCTCGAGCACTACGCCGAGTTCTGGGACTACGTGGCCGGCGACCGGTTCCTGCGCAAGTTCTGCGTCGGCGCGGCCCAGCTCGACGCGTACGGCAACGCCAACAACTCGGTCATCGGTGCGTTCGACCACCCGCGGGTGCGGCTGCCGGGCACCGCCGGGCTGGGCGACATGGGCGCGCTGGACAAGCAGCTCATCTACTGGGTCACCGACCACAGCCCGCGGACGCTGGTGGAGCGGGTCGACTTCCGCTCCGGCGCCGGCTACCTCGGCGGGCACGGCGAGCGGGCCCGCCTCGGCCTGCGCGGCGGCCCGGCCCTCGTCGTGACGAACCTGGCGGTCCTCGACTTCGCGCCGGACTCGCAGCGCATGCGCCTGAGGTCGGTACACCCGGGCATCAGCGTCGACGACGTGCTGTCGGCCACCGGGTTCGCGCCGGTCCTCCCGCCGCGGGTCGCGACCACCACGCCGCCGACGGCCGAGCAGGTCCGCCTGATCCGCGAGCGGATCGACCCGCACAGCTACCGCAAGCGCGGCTTCCGCCCACCGACCGTCCGGTGACCGCGCGCCCGCTGGGCTCGGGACCGCGCCACCGAGAGATCTTGTGAGGCGTCTTGCAGAACGGTCACACGTGGTGACCGGCACTGGTGTGCTGCGGCCCCGGGCGCCAACACTCGTCTGACACGCCGCGCACGCGTCCGGCGGCCCGCCATCCCGCAGACGGGACACGTCGATGGCACGACACCGCAGCGCACCACCGCTGGCAACGCCCGCATCCGCCGGGGTGGCGCCCGGGCCCGTCGACGTCGACGCCGACCTGTTCGAGGCGAGCCTCATGCTGCTGGCGGGAACACCGCGGTTGCAGCATCCGGGCGACGGGCGCGCACGGGACGCGTGGGCGGTGGTCGGCGACTGCGCCGGCGCCGGGCTGCGCGCCGAGTTCGAGACGGAGCCGGCGGCGGCCCGGTTCGCCGACCTGATGCGGGCCGTGCCGGACGCCAGGTGCTGGATCCGCCGTCACGTGGCCGGCATCCGCCGGCGGTACGAGACCTTCATCGTCGACGTCGACGGCGCCGAACCGTTGCGCGTGGTCGGCCGGCTGCACGGCGAGTGGACGCGCGGCGTCGGACTGCTGCTCGACGACGGGAAGGCCGACGGGACATCCAGTGGGACGGCTGACGGGGCGGTGCTGCGGACGCGGGCCGCGGCGGTGTGGCGCTGCGCGCTGCTGACCGCGTCGCCGAGGGTGTCGCACACCGGCCTGCGGCTGCGCTCGCGGGACCGGTCCTCGGTGCGCCTGCTGGTGCGGGCCGCGCAGGTGCTCGGGGTCGCCTGCCGTGCCGGTTCCCGGGTCGTGCAGGCCGAGGGGCGTGGCATCATCGTGCTGCTCTCCACGGTCCGACCGGTGCCCGATGCGTGGGACCCGTCGGTGGAAACGCACCGGAACCTTGTCACGAAACGATAGGAACCCGCGACATTCATCACCACGGGACGGTGTACCTCGACGGGGACGGGTGCCACCTTGGATGATCGGCGGTGTGAGCCCGACCCCCGCTGACCGCGCACCGTGACCGTCACCGCGCAGACGGCCGCCGGCTGGTCGCGTCCGGTGGCGCTGACCGTCGCGGCCGCGTTCTTCCTCGAACAGATCGACGGCACCATCCTGGCCACGGCGTTGCCGGCGATCGCCCGGGACCTCGGTGTGCGGCCGAGCGACGCAGGTCTCGCGATGACGGCGTACCTCGTCACGGTGGCCGCCTGCATCCCGGTCAGCGGGTGGCTCAGCAACCGGTTCGGCGGCCGCCGCGTCTTCCTCGTCGCCATCGCCGGGTTCGTCGGCGCGTCCGTGCTGTGCGGCCTGAGCTCCTCGCTGGCGATGCTCGTCGCCGGACGGGTGCTCCAGGGCCTGGCCGGCGCCATGATGGTGCCCGTCGGCCGGTTCATCGTCCTCGCGGGTACCGCCAAGACCGATCTCGTCCGCGCCGTCGCGTACCTGACCTGGCCGGCGCTCGCCGCGCCGGTGATCGCCCCGTTCCTGGGCGGAGTGATCACCCAGTACGCGGGCTGGCCGTGGATCTTCTTCGTGAACGTACCGCTGGGCGCCGTCCTGCTCGCCGTCGCCTGGCGGGTCATCCCCGCCGCCGACCCTGCTGCCGGCTCAGTCGGCCCTGCTGTACCCGCCGGGATCGACGTGCGGACGCTGCTGCTGGTCATGGCCGGCATCGTCGGCCTGGTTGTCGGGCTGGAGCTGGTGGCCGACCCGGGGTGGTTGCCGGTGGCCGCCGCCCTGCTCGCCGTCGCGGCCCTCGGGCTCGGGTCGGCGGTGCGCCGCGCCCGGCGCGACCCGACGCCGCTGCTCGACCTGCGTTCCTTCGCCCGGCCGACGTTCCGGGCCGCCAACACCGGTGGCGTCGCCTACCGCATCGCCGTCAACTCGGTGCCGTTCCTGCTGCCGCTGCTGCTGCAGGACGGCTTCGGCTGGAGCCCGATCGAGGCCGGGCTCATGGTCATGTGGGTCTTCGTCGGCAACCTCGCGATCAAGCCCGTGACGACGCCGCTGCTGCGCGCGCTGGGCTTCCGCACCCTGATCGCGGCGTCGTCGGCCGGCCTCGCCGCCACGATGGTGATCTGCGCGCTGGTCACCCCGCAGACCCCGACCGCGGTCATGGCCGCGGTCTTCCTGCTCAGCGGGGTGTTCCGGTCGGTGGGGTACACCGGCTACAACACGATGCAGTTCGCCGACGTGCCCGCCGGCCTGATGAACGGGGCGAACACCCTGTCAGCGACGATCGTCCAGCTCGCCAACGGCCTGGGCGTGGCCCTGGCCGCCGTCACCGTCCGCGCCGTGGATGCCACGACGGACCCCACGGCCGCGTCCGGCCCGCTCGGGTACCGGGTGGCGCTGGTCGCCCTGGCCGTCCTCGCCGCCCTCAGCACGGCGGCGCTCCTGCGCCTTCCACCGGGCGCCGCCGACCACGTACGACATGCGCAACGCGAACCGGCCGCCCGCCCCGCGGGCGAGACCGCATGACGACCGCGCTCAGTGCCGGGCCATCAGGCTGATCAGGTCGTACGTCACGTGGGACGCCGCGATCGTCGTCAGCTGTGCGTGGTCGTATGCCGGTGCCACCTCGACCACGTCGGCCCCGACGATGTTGGCGCCGTCCAGGCCCCGCAGCACGGCGAGCAGCTCCCGGCTCGTGAGGCCGCCGGCCTCCGGCGTTCCGGTGCCGGGTGCGTGGGCCGGGTCGAGGACGTCGATGTCGATGGAGACGTAGACGGGGTGGTTGCCGACGCGGTCCCTGATCCGCTCGACCAGTTCGGGGAGCGCGCGGTGCTGGAAGTCCAGCGACGAGACGATGCCGAAGCCGAGGCGCTCGTCGTCCTCGAGGTCCTTCCGGCTGTACAGCGGGCCGCGGATGCCGACGTGTGTGGTGTGCGCGGCGCGGAGCAGTCCCTCCTCCGTGGCGCGGCGGAACGGCGTGCCGTGCGTGTACGGCTCCCCGAAGTACGTGTCCCAGGTGTCGAGGTGGGCGTCGAAGTGCAGCAGCGCGACCGGGCCGTACTGCTGGTGCATCGCCCGCAGCAGCGGCAGCGCGATGGTGTGGTCGCCGCCCAGGGTGACCAGGCGCCGGCCGTCGCCGATGAGCCGGGTCGCGCCCTGCTCGACCTGGGTGAGGGCCTCGTCGATGTGGAACGGGTTGGCCGGGATGTCGCCGGCGTCGACGACCTGCTGCGCGGCGAACGGCGCGACGTCGAGGGCGGGGTTGTACGGCCGCAGGAGGCGGCTCGCCTCGCGGATCGCGGCCGGGCCGAACCGCGCGCCCGGCCGGTAGCTGACGCCCGTGTCGAACGGGACGCCGACGACGGCGACGTCGTAGGCGGACACCTCCTCGAGCCGGGGGAGCCGCGCGAAGGTCGCGATGCCCGCATAGCGCGGGATCTTCGACGCGTCGACCGGGCCGACCGGGACCTCTGTCATTTTGGTGCCCCCTACCGGGTGAAGAGTTGTCGTGCCGTGCCGCGCAGGATCGACTCGGCCTCGGGCGCGGTGATGGACGGCATGGCCGCCAGCCGCGCCACGGGCTCCTCGACGCGCATCGGCGCGGGCCAGTCGGTGCCGAGCATGACGCGGTCGGCGCCCACGGTGTCGATGAGGAAACGCAGCGTGCGCTCCTGGTAGGTGACCGCGTCGTAGAAGAACCGCGACGCGTAGGTGCTCGGCGGCTGCAGGCAGGCGCCGCGCCGGTTCGGCCACTGCCGCCACCCGTGGTCCATCCGGTCGAGGGCGAACGCGGTGTAGCCGCCGGCGTGCCCGAGGCACACCTTCAGGGTCGGGTGGCGGTCCAGCACGCCGCCGTAGACCAGCGACGCGAAGGTGATCGCCCGGTCGACCAGGTTGCCGATCGAGTTGAACAGGAAGAACCGGTCGATGCGCGCGGCGACGGAGGTGGGGCCGTACTGATGGACGAAGACGACCGCGCCGAGCTCGGCGGCCGCCGCGAAGAACGGGTCGAACCGCGGCAGGTCGTAGGTGTCGCCGTTGACGTGGTCGTCGATCATCACACCGACCATGCCGAGGTCGCGGACCGAGTGCTCCAGCTCGGCCACGGCGAGGTCGGTGTCCTGCATCGGCACGGTGCCGAGCCCCGCGAACCGGTCGGGGTGGTCGCGGCGCAGCTCGGCGACGGCCTCGTTGACGGAGCGCGCGAGCTGGGCGGTGACCTTGGGTTCCTGGTGGTACTGGTAGAAGACGTCGGTCGGCGAGACCACCTGCACGTCGACCCGGTCGGCGTCCATCGCGTCGAGGCGCTGCGCCACGCTCCAGTGGTTGAGCGGGTTGTGCAGCTCGCCGTCGGCGGCGGTCATGTTGTGCCAGCTCCGGCCGTCCGCCACGGCGTCGATGAAACGCCGGGGCGTGAGGTGGGCGTGGATGTCGACGATCCGGCCGGTCCCGGACGCCGCGGTGCGTCCGGGACCGGGCACGTCGCCGGGTGGCGGAGTCAGTCCCACAGGCCGCAGGTCTCGATCTCCGCGACGATGGCCTTCGCGATCGCCATCGTCTGCGCGCCGCGGGAGAGGTACGTCGCGCCGCCGTTGTGCGGCGTGAGCACGACGTTGTCCATCTTGCGCAGCTCGACGGGGATGTACGCGTCGATGTTGTTCGGCGGCTCGCTCCAGAAGACCTCGAGCCCGGCGCCCGCGATGGTCTTGTCCTGCAGCGCGCGGATGAGGGCGTCCTCGTCGACGAGCCGGCCGCGGGCCACGTTGATGAAGTACGCCGTCGGCTTCATCAGCTTGAACTGGGCCTCGCCGAACATCTTGAGGTTGGCCGGCTCGAAGTTGGTGAGCAGGCACAGATAGTCGGACTGGGCGATGAGGTCGTCGGCCTCCTCGACCCACTCGACGCCGAGCCGCTCCTCGTCCTGCGCCGAGAGGCGGGTGCGCTTGGTGTAGACGACGCGGAGGTCGAGCGCCTTGAGCTTGCGCACGGCCTGCTTGCCGACGCGGCCGAGGCCGTAGAGGCCGACGGTCTTGCCGACGCAGCCCTGGCCCATCAGCGCCATGGTCATCTCCTGGAAGAATCCCATGCGGCGGCAGTAGTCGTCGGACTCGGTGATGCGGTAGGCGAGGTTGAGCAGCAGGCCCACCATCAGGTCGGAGGTGGCCCGCGGGTTGAGACCCCAGCCGGTCTCGACGTCGTAGGTGCCCTCCGGGTCGACCGCCGGCGGCTCCGGGTGCCTGGCCAGCAGTACCTTCACGTCGGAGCGCTCCAGTGCCGCCACGTCGTGCAGGTCGTCGCGCACCACCGCACAGCCGATGCCCTTGAGCCGGGTGTTGAAGAGGAACTGCTCCCGGATCGGGTTGGAGTGCATGAGGAAGAAGTAGTCGGATCGCAGCGACGCGGCGTGCAGCTCGTCGACGCTCACCTCGCGGTGGTCCCAGGGGAACACCTCCACCTCGGCGTGCTGGCGCATGAGCTCCAGCGCCGGCTCCGGGATCGGCTGCGACACGAAGATGTGCGGTCTGGTCATGGTGTGAGGTCCTCCGGGGTCGGATCAGGTGGGTTTACGAGGAGCGCTGGAAGGAGCGGACCGCCAGGATCGTGAAGACGACGGCGATGCCCCCCGTCCAGGCCACGTAGAGCAGGAAGTCGTGCAGGAGCGGGCCGCCGTTGACGAGGTTGCGGGACAGGTCGACCGCCGGGGTCACCGGGTTGCACCGCGCGAACACCTGCAGCCAGTGCGGCATCTGGGCGATCGGCGCGATGGCCGAGCTGCCGAACACGAGTGGCAGCGTCGGCGTGATCAGCCACATCTGGGTCGCCTCGGGGTCGGACGCGGCCAGCCCGACCCAGGCCGAGAATGCGGTCACCGCGAGCCCGAACACCGCGAGCACGGCGACGGCGGCGACGCCGCGCAGGAGTCCCTGGCGGAAGTCGAAGCCGACCGCGGCCACGGCGATGACGGTCAGGACGGTCAGCTGGATCGCGATCTTCAGCGAGTCGCTGATGGTCCGTCCGAGGATCACCGCGGACCGCGCGATCGGCAGCGACCGGAACCGGTCGTTCATGCCGGCGTTGCGGTCGTAGGAGACCGCGACCCCGGTCCGCATCGCCGACACCATGACGGCCTGGACGAGCACGCCGGGGATGACGTACTGCCGGTAGGGCAGGCCGGGCGCGGACGCGACCTTGTTGAAGATGTACGCGAACATCACCATGTTGGTCAGCGGCTGCACGAGCGAGAGGATGAGCAGCTGCCGGTTACGGAAGAACTGCAGCAGGTTGCGGTGGATGAGGGTGCCGATGTTCTCGGCGATCTGGCCGGCCGTCAGGCGCGTGAACGACAGTTCGCCGGTGGTCATGACCGGCTCTTCGGCGTGGTCAGCACCGCGAACACCTCGTCGAGCGACGTGCGGCGCAGCCGGATGTCCCGCAGCTCGATGCCTTCGCCGCTGAGCTCCCGCACCGCGGCCCAGACGGAGTAGGTGCCGGCCGGCAGCCGGACGTCGACGCGCGGCTCCTCGAACGTCCGCACGATCGACGCCTCGCCGAGCCCGGCGCGCGACACCAGGTGTTTGGCCGCCTGGTACGCGCTGTGGTCGTCGTGGCCGATCAGCTCGAGCACGTCGCCGCCGTAGACGGCCTTGAGCTCGGCCGGTGTGCCGTCGGCGACGGCGGTGCCGTGGTCGATGAGCGTGATCCGGTCGGCGAGCTGGTCGGCTTCTTCGAGGTACTGCGTGGTCAGCACGATCGCGGTGCCCTGGTCGCGCAGCTCGCGCACGACGTCCCAGAGCCCGTCCCGGCTCGGCGGGTCGAGCCCGGTCGTCGGCTCGTCGAGGAAGAGCACCTTGGGCGTGGTCACCAGGCTGGCGGCGAGGTCGAGGCGCCGGCGCATCCCGCCGGAGTAGGTGCGGGTGATGCGGTCGGCCGCGCCGGTCAGCTGGAACCGGTCGAGCAGTTCGTCGGCGCGGCGCCTGGCCTCGCGCCGGCCGCGGTGCCGCAGCCGCGCGATCATGACGAGGTTCTCCCGGCCGGTGAGGTCGCCGTCGACCGCGGCGTACTGGCCGGTCAACGAGATGGACGCGCGGACCGCGAGCGGTGCCGCGGCGACGTCGAAGCCGGCGACGAACGCCTGCCCCGAGTCCGCCCGCTCCAGCGTCGTGAGGATCCGCACCGTGGTCGTCTTGCCGGCACCGTTCGGTCCGAGGAGCGCGCCCACGGTGCCCGGTGCGACGCGGAGGTCGAGGCCGTCGAGCGCGCGATGGCCGCCGAAGTCCCGCCGGAGACCGGAAGCCAGCACACCGAGGTGCATCGATCCTCCCGCTGCCGCCGTTTGTCGATAATGCATTATCGGTAGTTTGCATGAGCACCCACGGGCGCACAAGAGGCGGGGCGAAGAAGGCGCGGGGCGAGGAAGGGCGCCGGGCTCAGCTCACGGCGGCGGCCCCGCCGGGGCTCGGCTTGGGCGGCGGCCCCGCCGGGTTCGGCTCACGGCGGCGCCGGTGCGAGTGCCGGCGCCGGGCGGGGCGGGGTGGGCGGGGCGGAGGTTCAGGGCGGAGGGCTCAGGCGGACGCCGAACGGGCCGCGAGGTCCGCGCGCAGCAGGGTGAGCATCGGCTGGCAGTGCTCGACCAGGATGTGGGCCGCCTCCTCGGCGTCACCCGCGCGCGCCGCGGCGATGAGCGCGCGGTGCTCCTGCTCCGACTGGGCTGGGCGGTCGGCGATCCGCAGGGCGTCGGTCGGCACGTGCAGGGCGCTCAGCGTGAGCAGTTCGTCGAGCAGCGCGATGGCGCGCTTGCGCTGCGACGGCCGGGCGAGCGTGAGGTGCAGGTCCTTGTTCAGCAGCGAGCGGCGGCTGCCCGCCCGGGCCATCAGCCGCACGATCTTCTCCGCCTCGTCGAGCGTCCGCTCGTCCATCCGCGGCACCGAGTGCAGGAGGTTGTCGGACTCGACGGCGACGATCAGCTCCTGGATCTCGATGCACTCCTCCAGCGTCAGCTGGCGCACGACGACGCCCCGGTGCTCGTCGATGCGCACCAGGCCCTCGGTGGCCAGGGTGCGGAAGGCCTCACGCACCGGCGTGGTGGAGACGCCGAGCTCCGTGGCGATCTGCTGCTGCCGCAGCCGGGAGCCGGTCGGCAGTGCGCCGGTGATGATGCGCTCGCGCAGCACGTCGGCGACCATGCCCTCAGTGGTGCGGGACGCGCCCTGCAGGCCGATGCCAGCTGCCACGGCACACCTCCCTCTCGTTGTCGTCGCTCCGCCAGGATGTCGCCTGCTCACAATGTACGTCGCCACGTGTCGGACAGATTACGGACTCGGGCACCGTGTAAACAGTTCGTTCCGGCCCTTGCGTGCTCCGCCGATGGTCCCACAGATTGCTTCTACCGATTATGCACAATCCATCATCTGGGGACGCGGGCACCGGACCTCAGCGCCTGCCGCGACGATGACTCGGCGGCGAGCCAGCATACTCGATCCGCCCTGCGGCCGACGTCCATAGCCAACTCGACGAACCGACCGAGGAGAGCCTTCGATGTCTCAGCAGTATTCCCGTCGCACGTTCCTGGCCGGCGCCGCCGGCGTGGTGGGCCTCACCGCGCTCGCGGCCTGCGGCGACACGTCCAGCCCCACCCCCGGCGCCGACAGCTCCACCCCGAAGAAGGGCGGCCGGCTGCGCGTCGGGAGCATCGGCGGCGCCACCGACATGATCGACCCGCACTACATCGCGACGGACAGTGACCAGCAGCGGTGCCAGAACCTCTACGACGGGCTCAAGTACCTCAGCCCGGACCTGCCGTTCCACACCGAGTACGGGCTGGCCGAGTCGGTGGAGCTCGCCCCCGACGCGACCGGGGCGACGATCCGGCTCAAGCAGGGGGTCGAGTTCCACCACGGCAAGACACTGTCGGCCGACGACCTGATCTTCACGTTCCAGCGGATCCTGAACCCGGCCAAACCGGGCAAGGCCGCTGCGGCGCTCGCCGCGATCGACCTCAAGAGCGCCCAGAAGCTCGACGAGCGCACGGTCCGGTTCACCTTCTCCACGCCGGACTCGCTCTTCGCGGAGCGCTTCGGTCCCGCACAGTCGATGATCCTGCCCACGGACTACGACCCGGCCAAGCCGGTCGGCACAGGCCCGTTCAAGCTGCAGAGCTTCACCCCCGGCGCGCGCGCCGTGTTCGTGGCGAACCCGAACTACTTCGTGGAGGGCCAGCCCTACCTGGAGCAGCTCGAAATCATCTCCTTCGCCAACAACGAGTCGCGCAGCCAGGCGCTGCTCGCGGGCCAGATCGACGCGGTCGACTCGATCGATCCGGCGCTCGCCGCCCAGTTCTCCACCGGTGCGTACCGGACGATGACCACGAAGTCGGGCTTCTACCAGCCGCTGGTGATGCGCGTGGACAAGAAGCCGTTCGACGACCCGAACGTGCGGCTGGCGTTCAAGCTCATCGTCGACCGCGAGGCGATGCTCAAGCAGGCGTACAGCGGCCTGGGCTCGATCGGCAACGACATGCCCCACCCGGCGACGCCCGGCTACCCCGACCTGCCGCAGCGCAAGCAGGACATCGAGCAGGCCAAGAGCCTGCTCAGGGCGGCCGGCTACGGCGACGGGCTCACCGTCAACCTGCAGACCTCGGCCCAGAACGGGGGCATGGTCGACTCGGCGCAGGTCTTCGCGCAGCAGGCGGCGGCGGCCGGCGTCACGGTCAAGATCGACAACGTCGACGCCAGCTCGTGGACGGCGACGCACAAGGCGGTGGCGTTCAAGCAGAACTACTGGTCCGGCTCGACCATGGGCCAGACCTACGCGCAGCGCTTTTTGCCCACCGGTGGCTCCAACGACAGCGGCTGGAACGACGCCGACGGCATCGCGATCTACAAGCAGCTGCTGTCGACCGTGGACGCCAAGAAGCAGGCCGAGCTCCAGGGCCAGCTGCTGCAGCGCTTCTACGACAGCGGCCCGGAGATCGTCCACGTCTTCAAGGCCAACGTCGACGTGTACTCCAGCAAGGTGAGCGGCTTCAAGCCGTTCGAGCCCAACGGCTGGAGCCTGGGTGCCTGGCGCTACCGCCAGGTGTGGATGGCCTGACCACAGCGCGTCACCAGGAGTACCCCTTGATCAGATCCATGCTGCTGCGCCGGATCGCCGGCGGTCTGGCCATCATGTGGCTGGTCTCCGTGATCGTGTTCCTCGCGATCCACGTCCTGCCCGGGGACGCACGCGACGTGCTCCTCGGGCAGGAGGCCACGCCCGAGCAGTACGCCGCGCTGACCCGCGAGCTCGGTCTCGACCGCCCGCTCGTCGACCAGTACCTGAGCTGGATGGGCGGGCTGCTCACCGGCGACTGGGGCTCGTCCCTGGTCTCGACGCTGCCGGTGTCGGAGCTCGTGACGACCAAGCTCGGCTACACCGGCCTGCTGACACTGTCCAGCCTGATCCTGATCGTCCCGCTGTCGATCCTCATCGGCGCGTACAGCGCGATCCGGCACGGCGGGCTCTTCGACAGCATCGTGACCGTGGTCACCCTGGTCTTCAGCGCGGTACCCGGCTTCGCGGTCGCGATCCTGGTGATCTACGTGCTGTGCACCAACGTCCTGCACCTGCTGCCGGCCGCGAGCATCTTCGACCCGACCCGGCCCACGGCCGCCCAGCTCGACATGGTCGTCGCGCCGACCATCGCGGTCGTGCTGTCGATGATCGCCTACCCCATCCGCATGATCCGGGCCAGCATGATCGAGGTCCTCGACAGCGACTACGTCATGCTGGCCCGGCTCAAGGGCCAACCGGAGCACCGCGTGATCTTCCGGCATGCACTGCGCAACGTCCGCGGCGCGATCGTCCAGGCCAACGGCCTCACGCTGCTGTTCATCTCCGGCGGCATCGTGTTCGTCGAGACCGTCTTCTCCTACCCGGGCGTCGGCTACGGCCTGGTCCAGGCGGTCAGCAACCGCGACGTACCGGTGCTGCAGACGCTGGTCGTGATCCTCGCGGCCATCTGCGTGATCATCAACCTGCTCACCGACCTGGCGATCATCGCCGTGACCCCGCGCCTGCGGACCCGGATCGCGCACTCAGGAGCGGCATCATGAGCAAGACGGAAACACCCGTGGAGACACCGGTCGCGGCACCGGCCCGCCACGTAGGCGCGATCCGGCGCTCGCTGCGCCTCACCCGCACCCGGGTCGGTCTGGCCTGCGTCCTGCTGGTGCTCGCGATCGCGGTCCTCGGCCCGCTCTTCGCGCCGCACAGCACGACCGAGTTCGTCGGCGCGCCCTTCCAGCCGCCGGGCCCCGACTACCTGCTCGGCACCGACCGGATCGGCCGCGACGTGCTGTCGCGGTTCCTCGCCGGCGGCAAGCTCCTGATTTTCATCAGCCTGCTGTCGACCGTCATCGGCGTCGGGGCCGGCGCCGTGCTCGGCCTGCTCGCGGCACAGGGCAACAAGCTGCTCGACGAGATCATCATGCGGTTCTGCGACCTCAAGATGTCCTTCCCGGGCATCGTGCTCTCCCTGCTCGTCATCACTGTGCTCGGCAAGCACCTGCCGGTCCTCGTCGGGGTCGTCGCGCTCGACCTGGCACCCCACGCGATCCGCGTCGTGCGCTCGGCGACCGTCCAGGTCCGCGAGGCCGACTTCGTGCGCTACGCCGAGGGCAACGGCACCTCCGCGAGCCGCGTCATGTTCCAGGAGATCCTGCCGAACATCGCCAGCCCCCTGACCGTGGAGTTCGCGCAGCGCCTCACCTACGCCATCGGCAGCGTCGCCGGTCTGGCCTATCTCGGCCTCGGCGTGCAGCCACCCACCGCCGACTGGGGCGTGATGATCCAGGAGAACCAGGTCGGGCTCACCGCGACGCCACTCGCGGTGCTCGTGCCGGTCGTCGCGGTCGTCGTGGTCACCGTCGGCGCGAACCTCGTCGCGGACGGCTTCGCGCTCGCCACCGCCGGAATCGAGGACCGCACGTGAGCACCCTCGTCGTCGACGATCTCCGCGTCAGCGTCACCGGCACCGACCCGTACGACATCGTCAGCGGCGTGTCGTTCGAGCTCGCCGCCGGCTCCGTGCTCGGCCTGGTCGGCGAGTCCGGCTCCGGGAAGACGACCACGTCACTGGCGCTGCTGGGGTTCGCCCGCTCCGGTACCCGGATCAGCGGCGGATCCGTCACGATCGACGGCACCGAGATGGTCGACACGACGGAGGCCGCCCGCCGCAAGGCCCGCGGGCATCTCGTCTCGTACGTCCCCCAGGACCCGATGACGGCGATGAACCCGGCCCTCAGCATCGGCGAGCAGCTCGTCGAGATGCTCGGCAGCACGCGCCGCGAGCGCCGCAACGCCGACGTCGGCCGGATCACCGACCTGCTCGAGAAGGTGCACCTGCCGGGCACGACGGCCTTCCTCAAGCGGTACCCGCACCAGCTGTCGGGCGGCCAGCTCCAGCGCGTGAGCATCGCCATGGCGATCATCAACCGCCCCCGCCTGATCGTCTTCGACGAGCCGACCACCGGGCTCGACGTCACCACCCAGGCGCACGTCCTCGACACGATCGAGGAGGTCATCGGCACCGAGGGCTCGGCCGCGGTGTACGTCACCCACGACCTCACGGTCGTCGACCGCCTCGCCGACAGGATCGGCGTGATGTACGCCGGCAGCCTCGTCGAGTACGCCGATGCCAGGACCGTGCTGCACCGCTCGGCCCACCCCTACTCGCGCCGGCTCGTGCTCGCCACCCCCGACGTCCGGGAGCGCCGGCAGCTCGTCGGCATCCCCGGCACGGTCACGCACGCACGGGACCGCAGCACCGGCTGCGCCTTCCTGGCCCGCTGCCAGTTCGCGGAGGCCGCCTGCGGCCTCGCCGCCCCACCGGCGGTCGAGCTCGGCCCCGACCACCTGTCCCGCTGTTTCCGCGCCGGGTTCGTCGAGCAGCAGCGGCTGGAGCAGACCTCCGGCGCCCAGACCTGGCGCACCCACGCCACCCGGGAGAAGCCGCTGCTCCAGGTTGCCGGCCTGTATGTGAGGTACGGCGACCACCAGGTCGTGCACGGCATCGACCTGGCCGTCGCGCCCGGCGAATGTGTCGCGCTGGTCGGCGAGTCGGGCTCGGGCAAGACGAGCACCGCGCGCGCCATCAGCGGCCTGCACGACGAGGCGGTCGAGGGCTGGCTCGGCTACCAGGGCGACCGGGTCGGCTGGACGGCGAAGGAGCGCGACCGGCAGACACTGCAGGACATCCAGTACATCTTCCAGAACCCCTACGCGTCGCTGAACCCGCGGCGCACGATCGGCTGGATCATCGAACAACCGCTGCGGACCTTCGGCCTGTGCGGCAGCGCGAAGCAACGTCGCGCCGAAGTGCGCCGGCTCCTCGCCCAGGTGTCGCTGCCGGCCCAGTACGAGCACCGCCGCCCGAGCCAGCTCAGCGGCGGCGAGCGCCAGCGCGTGGCGATCGCCCGGGCCATGGCGGCCAGGCCACGGGTGCTGATCTGCGACGAGATCACCTCCGCGCTGGACGTGTCGATCCAGGCGTCGATCCTGGAGCTGCTCGGGCAGCTGCGCGCGACCGAGGACCTCACGACCCTGTTCATCACCCACAACATCGCGGTGGTGCGGGCCATCGCCGACCGCATCGTGATCCTCAAGGACGGCGTGATCGTCGAGCAGGGCGAGGCGCAGGCGGTCCTCGACAAGCCCACCCACGAGTACACCCGCGAGCTCGTCGACAACACCCCCACGATGAAGGAACCCGTATGACCGCATCGCATCTGCGCTGGGCACTGGTCGGCACCTCGGGCTACGCCGCGCGCGCGTGCCTGCCGGCGTTCGCGGCCGTCGAGGACGCCGACCTGGTTGCCGTCCTGAGCAGCTCGGCCGAGCGCGCCGCCGCGTTCGCGGCGGGCAACGGCATCGCGAAGCCCTACGCCGACCTCACCGACCTGTGCGCCGACGACGAGGTCGACGCCATGTGGATCGCGTCCCCGAGCCACCTGCACTTCGAGCAGGCGATGGAGGCGATCCGGTCCGGCCGGCACGTGCTCCTGGAGAAGCCCCTCGCGCTCGAGTCGGGCCAGGCGTGGAAGCTCGTCGAGGCGGCGGACGCCGCCGGTGTGCACCTCGCCGTCGGCTACCAGGCGCGGTACGTCCCCGCCCACCTCGAGATGCAGCGCATCATCGCCTCCGGCGAGCTCGGCCCGATCACCACCGTCCGGTCGCTGTACGGCATGCGCCGCACCGGGCCGCCGGCCTCGTGGCGCGGCGACAAGGAGAAGGCCCGCTGGGGCGTCCTCGCCGACATCGGCACCCACCACATCGACCTGCTGCGCATGCTCGCCGGCGAGATCACCGGCGCGGCCGGGTTCACCGCTCACCAGCGCGGCTACGCCACCGAGGACCTCGCCGTCGCCGCGCTGCAGTTCGAGACCGGCGTGCTCGGCACACTGACCGCCACCGGCAACAACTTCACGCCGGCCACGGTCGTCGAGGTCGTCGGCTTCAACGGGATGGTGCGCGCCACCGACACCTCGCCCGACGGCCAGGGCACCGCCGTACTGATCCGCACCGACGGCACCGAGACCGACATCACCGGGCCGACCCCCCGCTCGTTCGACGCACAACTCGCCACCGTGAACCGCGCCTTCCGGGGCGCGGACGTCGCGTACGCCACCGGCCGTGACGGCGCCCGCAACCTGGAGATCCTCGAGATGATCGCGCAGTGACCCGCCCGCCCGTGGTTGCCGTCCTCGACCGGATGCTCAGTGCGGAGCGGGCCGCCGAACTGCTCCCCGGCGCCCGGATCGTCGCCGACCTCGCCGAACCGGAGGCGGTCACGGCCGTCATCGCCGGGCCCGCCACCCGGCTGACCGGCGGGCTGATCGAGTCGATGACCGGGCTGCGCGTCGTCGCCTCGACCTCCGCGGGCTACGACCACCTCCCCGTCGACGAACTCGCCCGGCACGGCGCCTGGGTCACCTCGGTGCCCGACTACTGCGTCGAGGAGGTCGCCGACCACGCACTCACGCTGATCCTCGACCTCCTCCGCCAGGTCAGCCTCCACGACCGCGCGCTGCACGCCGGCGGCTGGCGGCTCCCGCCCGGCCCCGCGGGCCCGCCCCGACGGATCGCGGGCACCACGCTCGGCGTCGTCGGCCTCGGCCGGACCGGCCGCGGGCTGGCGGCGCGCGCCGCCGCGCTCGGCATGCGGGTGCTCGGCTGGGCGCCGCGCGTGCGGCCGGACCGGCAGGCCGCCGGCGTCGAACTGGTCACCGACCTCGACCGCCTGCTCGCCGCCGCCGACGTCGTCAGCGTCCACCTCGCCCTCAACGAGCAGACCCGCGGCCTGCTCGACAAGGAGCGACTCGCCCACCTCCGGCCCGGCGCGATGCTCGTCAACGTCGCCCGCGGCCCGATCGTGGACGCCGGCGCGCTCGCCGAGGCGCTCGCGTCGGGCCGCCTGGCCGGCCTCGCCCTCGACGTGTACGACGACGAGCCGCTGCCCGCCGACCACCCGCTGCGCGCCAGCCACGCCGTCCTGACACCCCACATCGCCTGGTGGTCGAACGACTCCGTCCGGGCAGGCGGGGAACGCGCGGCCGCCGCCGTCGCGGCGGTGCTCGACGGAGCGATCCCCGCGGGGGTCGTGGCACGGCCGGCAACGAACGCCAGAGAGGGCAGCGCATGACCACGACGCCGGGCCCGGCGATCATCCAGGGCATCGAGACCGAGGCGGAGGCCCGCCGGCAGCTGGCGGCGGCCTTCCGGCTGGTCGCGCACTTCGGCATGACCGACCTGATCTACACCCACATCTCGGTCCGCGTCCCCGGCACCGACGACCGCTTCCTCATCAACCCCTACGGGCTGCTGTTCGACGAGATCACCGCCTCGTCCCTGGTGGAGATCGGCACCGACGGTGCGGCGATCCGCGCGGGCTCCATGCCCGTGAACCCGGCCGGCTTCGTCATCCACTCCGCGATCCACACGGCACGACACGACGCGAAGTGCGTGCTGCACACCCACACCAGGGCCGGCTGCGCGGTGGCCGCGCAGGCCTGCGGGCTGCTGCCGCTGAACCAGATGTCGATGGAGTTCTACAACCGGGTCGGCTACCACGACTACGAGGGCGTCGCGCTGGACCTCGACGAACAGCGGCGCCTGGTCGCCGACATCGGCCCCCACAACGCGCTGATCCTGCGCAACCACGGGCTGCTCACGGTCGGCGAGACCCCCGGCGCGGCCTTCCTGCGGATGTTCTACCTGGACCGCGCCTGCCAGATCCAGATCGAGGCCCAGCATGCCTCCGGCGAACTGGTCATCCCGGGCCCGGAGGTCGCGGAGCGCACCGCGCGGCAGCTCAACCTGGAGGACACCGGCGACACGTTCGCCGACACCCAGGCCAACGACCTGGCCTGGGCGGCGCTGCTGCGCCTCGTGGCGCGGGTCGCCCCCGACTACGCCGACTGAGCCCGACCGCCGTTTCAGGGGTACACCGGAAGGGTCGGGACCGCGGCGAGGAGTTGGCGGGTGTAGGGGTCGGTGGGGCGGTCGAAGACGGCGTCGGCCGGGCCGCGTTCGACCACGGCGCCGTCCTTCATGACCAGGACCTCGTCGCTGAGCTGCCGGATGACGGCCAGGTCGTGCGAGATGAACAGCATCGCCAGGCCGCGCTGCGCCTGCAGGCCCGCCAGCAGCTCGAGGATCTGGGCCTGGATGGAGACGTCCAGGGCGGACACGGGCTCGTCGCAGACGAGCAGCTCGGGGCCGGTGGCCAGGGCCCGGGCGATCGCGACGCGCTGGCGCTGGCCGCCGGACATCTCGGCCGGGCGACGGTCGGCCAGCGACGCGGCCAGGCCGACGGTCTCCAGGAGCTCGGCGACCCGCCGGCGCCGGGCTCCCCGGTCGCGCTCCGGCCGCAGCGCCTCGGCGATCACCTGGCCGGCGGTGAAGCGCGGGTCGAACGCGCCGAGCGGGTCCTGCTGGATCAGCTGGATGCGGCCGCGCTGGGGGCGGCGGCGCCGCTCCGGCACCGAACTCCAGGGGTTGCCGGCGAACCGGACGTCGCCCTCGTCGGGGCGCAGCAGGCCGAGGGCGATGCGGGCCACGGTGCTCTTGCCGGAGCCGGACTCGCCGACGACGCCGAGGGTGCGGCCGGCGGTGACGGTGAACGACACGTCGCGCACGGCGGCGTGGTCGGTGCCGTCGGGGCGGCGGTACCGCTTGCCCACCCGGTGCATCTCCAACAGCGCCGGCCCGGCCGGGCCGCCCGGG